>NZ_AZQX01000058.1:0-12884 GCF_000568385.1 Halomonas sp. BC04 | reverse complement strand
GGTGCTCCGGAACATGCAGGAGCAGCGCGTTCAGCGCCTGGTTGTGCTCAACAACCCCGATGACAAGGCTCTGGCCGGCGTCGTAAGCATCAGTGATATCGCCAGCAAGTGCCAGGATGACGAATTGGCCCGGGAAATTGTCAACTGCAGCAAGCATTATCATTGACAAGCCCTGGCAAGCCATCGTGTCAGACGCCAGCGCGGCGTCGCCGTCGCTGCTCTCACATCGACGGACTACCGACGCTGGCGTTTGGCTCGTCCTGGTCTCGAGCCGGTGCCACGCCAAAGCCGAGCACCCGGTTGCCTTCAGCGATACCGCTATCCCAGCCAGAGTCCATCAGGTCGCGGGTCGTCAAATCGAGAATACCCGCCGCATTCAGGTGCGCTTTCCAGAATGACTCGCCGCGCTCTCCATCGCCCGCCTTGCCATTGATGATCAACCAGTCACGCATCGTGGTATCTCCTTACCCCTGCGTCCCGTGCACCATGAGCTTAGTCAGCCATGTGTTTCGATGCATCGAAGATTTCTCGCTTGGGTAATCAAATCTCGAGGGGCTTTGAGCGGATAACCATAGGTGCAACGAGGCGCGACAGAAGAAAGAAGCCGTAAAAATGGCACACAATTCAGAAAGAAATGCCCCTGCTGAGGCCTGTCTACAGAGGTGCCGGGCATGGTTCAATTTGCCGTCCCCGAGACCCTGGGAGACGGCAGATTTTCTGCTATGTTCGAGCAGAGAGATCCCAACCCAAGAGGTAACGCGGCAGGAGGTAACGTGGCAGCCAATACCCTGACAGAGAACGTGCCCGACACGATGGCAGCGATGCTGCTGACCGGCCATGGCGATATCGACAAGCTGGTCTACCGTGAAGATGTGGCCACGCCGAAGCCCGGCCCGGGCGAAGTGCTGGTGCGGGTCACGGCGACGGCCAAGAACAATACCGACCGCAAGGCCCGGGAAGGACTCTACCCGACAAAGGACAAGGGCGAGGTAACCTCCTTCGCCATGGGCGGCGAACCGACCCTGACCTTTCCGCGCATCCAGGGGCCGACGTGGCCGGCCGGGTGGCGGCCGTGGGCGAAGGGGTGGATCCCCAGCGCATCGGCCAGCGGGGGCTGCTGGACTTCAACCTCTACCCCGATGCCCGACGCAACCTCAACCTGATGCCGGACTACTACGGTCACGGCGCCGACGGTGGCTTCGCCGAATATGTCGTCGTGCCCTCGGACCAGTTCCACCACGTACCCAATGCGGAACTCGCGGATGCAGAGCTCGCCTCCTTGGGCATGTGCTCCTACCAGACCGCCTACCACATGATGACGTCGGCCAATGTGGCCGCAGGCGAGCGGGTCCTGGTCAGTGGCGCCAGCGGGGGCGTTGGCACGGCCCTGATCCAGCTGTGCCGCATCGTGGGAGCTACCCCCTATGCCGTCAGTCAGCCCGACAAGAAGGATGCTCTGCTGGCCATGGGTGCCGAGGCGGTGATCGACCGCGGCGACCTGCCCACCTTCGTCGATCGGGTACTGGAAGCGACCGATGGCGCCCCGATCGATGCGGTGATGGATCTGGTCGGCGGCGAGATGACCGACCGCTTCATCGACACGATGATCGTCGACATGAAGTGCCGCTCCACCTATCCGCGCCTCTCCATCGCCGGCGCCAGTGGCGGCAACCTCAGCGAAATCATGTGGACCCGGATCTATCTCTATCAGGTGCAGATCTTCGGCGTCTCGCACGGTACGCGGGAAGAGGCGGAGCAATTGATCGAGTGGATACGGCAAGGACAGCTCAAGCCGGTCCTGCATGCGGCCTTCAGGCTCTCCGACCTGCACCGGGCCGAAACCTATTTCGTCAACCGTGGCAGCAACTATCTGGGCAAGATCGTCATCGTTCCCGACGCCCAGTGGGATGAGCACGGCGCGCCCTTTGCACTCGAGGAGACGGCATGAGCCACGAATTGACGCTGCGCCTGATCGATACCCATGCCGGCGGCGACGTCAGCCGGATCGTGATCGGCGGCATCGATCCGCTGCCCGGCGATACCGTACGTCAGCAGATGGAGTATCTGGAGAACGATGCCGACGGCCTGCGCCGGCTGCTGCTGGACGAGCCCTACGGGATTCCCGAGATGTCGGTGGATCTCATCGTCCCCGCCACCGACCCCAAGGCCAGCATGGGTTACATCATCATGGAGGTGATGGGCTATCCGATCTATTCCGGCTCCAACACCATCTGCACGGCCACTGCGCTGCTGGAGAGCGGCCTGATTCCCAAGCAGGAGGGCCAGCAGCGCTTCATGCTGGAATCCCCGGCTGGGCTGGTGCAGATCGAGGCCCGGGTGGAGAAGGGGGTGGTCGAGGCCATCACCTGTGGTGGGCTGCCGAGCTACATCGATACGCATCGCGCACGCATCCACGTTCCCGAGGTGGGCGATGTCACCTACAGCATCGCCTATAGCGGTGGCTTCTACGCCCTGGTGGATGCCGAGGAGCTGGGCTTCTCGCTCAAGCGGGAGGAGGAGCGGGCGCTGGCCGAATGCGCCCACCGCATCGTCGAGGCGATCCAGGCCCGCAGCGGCTTCTCCCACTACACCCTGGGCAATGTGGGGCCGCTGCCCTTTCTGCACTTCATGGGCCCGGTGGAACAGATCGCCGACGACTTCTACCGTTCGCGTTCCGCCACCTACGTTCATCCGGGCGTGATCTGTCGCAGCACCACGGGTACCGGTACTTCGGCGCGGCTGGCACTGATGCACTACGAAGGCACCATCAAGCCGGGCGACCGCCTGGAAACCGTCTCCCTGCGCGAGACCGGTTTCATCGGCGAGTTCGTCTCGGCGCGAGAGGCCGGCGGCAAGCACCAGGTGGTGGAGAACACCATCACCGGCAAGAGCTATGTACTGGCCCGTTCGGAGATCGTGATCAATTGCGATGACCGCATGGTGGAGTGTGGCAGCCTGCACCATATCCTCAGCAGCCGGCATGGCTGACAGGTAACGTCGGGCGGCGCCTGGCTATTGGCCAAGGGGGGCCGCCATGACTCCCCTCGTTGGTTCCACCGGGCCTCGGTCAATGGACCAGGCTACTCTCCCGACTGGGCTCGCGTTTCCAGCGCCGTGAGATAGTCGCGAATCCGTGCGGCGTTGGCGCCAATGTCGCTGCGGCCGATGCGTGAGGCGGAGCGCATGTCCACCCTGACACCGTCTTCGCTTTCGCGCAGGCGGATGACCACGTCGTCCTTGAAACCGAACCAGGTGGTGGTGGCAACGGCCTCGATGATGCCATTGTCGACGGCTGTCAGCTCCCAGCCGGCGGCTTTTACCTCTGCCACGGCAGCATCGAAGGCCTCCGACAGGGGCATCGACAGCGCCAGCGGCGCGATATCCGGATAGGCCTCGCGCTGCTGCCGGGCGAAGGACTCGCCGGGGTACGCCACGGCGTTGGGCGCAGCTTCACGGGCCTCCACCAGCGCCCTGAAGGAAGGAGGGTCCTCGGTATCGGTGGTGATGTCATGGATCGCCGGCACTGTCCGAGCCTGTTGCAGGTGCGTCAGCGGCACGATCAGCAGCATGACGCTGCCAATCAGGACCAGGCCGCCGGTCAGTGCCGCCCCGGTGCGCCGACTGAAGGCGGCTATCACCAGGGAGATCAGGCCCAGGCCGGCCGCGGCACCGGCGGCGTAGACCCCGTATCGCAACAGGCCGAAGGCACCGCTCAAGGAGAGCCATTCCAGGCGGTAGGCTGGCCCCGCCGCGGTCATCAGCAGGGTCGCCAGGCCGAGCAGAGCCAGGGCGAGCAGTGCCGATACCGACGGCCAGCGTCCACCTCGACGCGCTGTGTGCATAGTGCTGTCCTCGCCTTTGATGGGCTTCATCATGAAGAGCGCCCCTCGCACGCATAGGCGCCTGAACCATTTGCTCCTACGCTAGGAAGGCGTGTCCGAGAGTCTTGCCTGACTGGGTGTGCTTATCAAGGCCCACCGCCGCATGACTCGCAGCCATCCCCTGCTTGCAGCCTATCCGACCGCTGTATCGAGGAGCGAATGAAGACGAGTTCCCCTGCCGTTTTTCGCGCATGTCTACTCAGCCTGGCGAGCCTTCCGGTGTTGATTGGCTGCGCAGTCCCTTCGACGAACGCAGCCGGGGCTGAGTTGGCGCAGCTGGAGGCAGGCGATAGCAAGCTCCACGCCGCAGACGGCACTCTGCTGCTTCACATCAAGGATATTCCCGGCAGCATCCGGGTCGATGCCGATACCGAGTTCGGCGCATCGGCGCAGTTCACCGACGCTTCTCTGTCGCCGGACGGGGAGTGGCTGGCGGTTGCTACCGACGGTGCCGCCCACAGTGCCGGCTGGCTGGTGCGGGCGGGAAGTCGCGACCCCAAGCCGGCCGCGTTCCAGTACGGTGGTGGCCTGGCGCTCGGGCCCTGGAGCGAAAGCGGACGCTACGTGGTCTTCGAAGCCGAGAGCCCGGCACCGAGTCATACCCTGGCCGTGGTCGATCGCCAGAACCTGGGCGAGACGGTCAGCGAGAATTCCACAGCGATACGCACGCCGGACCATGAGGAACAGGTGCCCGCCCACACTCGCTATACCGCCGTTGAATGGCATTCAGGCGAGCTGGTGTTCGAGGTCGATGGGGCACGCTATCGCTACGACCCGAAAAGATCGATGGTGATTGCTGAATAAGCAGAACCAGGATCCATCCTGCAGGGTGTCAATGTGCTCATTGCGGCAGGCTGCCAAGCACCTTGTAATGCACGTTAATCTTCGGTGACGAAGCGGCTTCTTTCGCTGACGTTTTGCTGCGTGCTTATTCTGTATCACTCACGGCTGGCGACCTATGTTGTAGGGGTAGTTCTTGACTCTAGGAGGGAGTGTCATGAAAAGGAATGTTATGAAAAGAACACTACTGGCGGTTGCCATCGGCGCGATTTCCGCCGGCCTGGCAGGTGGCGCCTTGGCCCAGGATGCCGAGGACGATACCGAGCTCAACGGCGATGCGACAATGAGCGAAGAGCAGCCCGAGCAGTACAGCGAAGACAACCAGGATGCGATGGATCAAGACGACCTGGATGCCGAAGGCGACGATGTCGAAGACTATGAGGAGATGGATGCCGACGACGCGTTCGATGAAGCGGGGCCGGCCGAGGCCACGCTGGATGAGTCGCTTGGCGCCCTGCAAGTCAGCGAATTGGAAGGCATGACCGTCATCAATATGCAGGATGAGGAGATCGGCGATATCCAGGAAGTGGTCAAGCACAACGACACCGGCGATCTTCATGCGGTCATCACCGTTGGAGGCTTCTGGGGCATGGGTGGTACGGACATCACGCTACCGCTGGCAGAGATGCTGCTGGAGGACGATCAACTGGTATTCCAGCAGACCTATGGTGAAGATGAGCTGGAAAGTGGCAACGAATACGATGAGGAGCGCTACAGCGAAGTGGATGACGATATGACCCTGTCGGAGGCCTGGGGACGTGACTAGCCGCGAGGGATAACGTCACGGCCAGGCAGCACAGGGTGAGCGGTGAAATACCATACAAGCTCCAGGGTAAGGCAAGGCCACTGTGCCTTGCCTTTCTTTTTTGGCACCCGGTGTGATCTTGGTGCACCGGCCCGGCAGGTCGATGGCGATGGAATCTGTCAGACTAGGGGCATTACTGAACTGAAAACAGCAAAGGGGAGCACATGAACGAGACGAACAAGCCCTGGGCCCAGCCAATGCCTGAGCAGCAGTTTTCCCTGATGCGGCAGATTCTTGATGCACCCAGTCCAATCGGCCTGGAGGGTGCCATGACCTACGGCGTGCTCAAGCCCTATTTCGAGCGTTTCGCCCCGGGCGACTGGCACCTGCACCAGTACAAGGGGCACGCCGGGGTGGTGCTGGACACTCATCCGGGCCGGGACGACCTGCTCAAGGTGATGATCATCGGCCATGCCGACAAGATCCGTATGCAGGTGCGCAGTATCAGCGACGATGGCAAGATCTGGATCAACACCGACGCTTCCTGCCCACCGTGCTGATCGGCCATGAGGTCAAGCTGTTCAGCGAAGATCCCGAAAGGCCGGGCAGCTATCGCATCATCCGGGGCGGGACCGTGGAAGCGCTGGGCGCGATCCACTTCTCCGACCCGGCCCAGCGTGATGGCAGCAAGGGCATCAAGAAGGAGCAGATCTACCTCGACCTGCAGATCCACGGCGAGAACAAGAAGCAGCAGGTACTCAACCTCGGCGTGCGTCCCGGCGACTCGATCATCTTCGACCGGCCCATTCGCCCTGGCTTCAGCCCCGACACTTTCTACGGCGCCTACCTGGATAACGGCCTGGGTTGCTTCGTCACCGCCGAAGTGGCGCGGCTGATCGCCGAGGCCGGCGGCACCGAGCAGGTACGGGTGCTGTTCGCCATCGCCAGCTACGAGGAGATCGGGCGCTTCGGTAGCCGGGTCCTTGCCGGGGAACTGCGCCCCGACGTGGTGATCGGGGTGGACGTCAACCACGACTACGTGGCGGCCCCCGGCATCGGCGACCGGCGCATGCAGCCGCTGGAGATGGGCAAGGGATTCACCATGTCAGTGGGTGCCATTGCCAGCGAGCAGCTCAACCGCATCATCGAGACCACTGCCCGGGAACACGGCATTCCCATGCAGCGCGACATCGTCGGCGCCGACACCGGCACCGACGGCATGGCCGGCGTGCTGGCCGCCGTGGATTGTGCCGCCACCTCCATCGGATTCCCGATTCGCAACATGCACACCATCTCGGAGACCGGGAACACCCAGGATGTGCTGGCCGCCATCCATGTGCTGACGCACACGGTTCAGGCGCTGGACGCTCTGCCGGACCCGCATCGCGAGTTCCTCGACAACCACCCGCGTCTCGATGAGGCCCAGCACCTTGTCCACCAGGGCTCGGCCAAGCCCGAGGAAGAAGGCCAGAAACGCCAGACTCCAACCCACCAGCAGAAACATCCCTCTTGAGGAACCACCGAGACGGGAGCCAAGGCTCCCGTCTCAATGCCGCCGTCATGAAACCTGAAGCTCCACTCGCCACTCAGGCTCGCCGCCTGCTCGAAGCGGCACCAGCCGCCACGCTGCCGATGACCTATCAACAGCTCGCCGAAGCGCTGGGTCTCAAGCCTCCGCGCACCATCCAGCGGGTCGCCCAGGCACTGGAAACCCTGATGCGTGAAGATGCCGAGCAGGGGCGGCCCTTCATTGCGGCGCTGGTCGTCAGCCGCCGGGGCGAGAACCTGCCAGCGCAGGGCTTCTTCGATCTTGCCGTGGAACTGGGGCGCTTCCGGGCGGATCCCGGGCAGCATGAATCGGCCTACCGGGAGGAGTTCCGTCGGGCGCTGGAGGAACGCGACGGCGGATGAGTCAGGGGGGCAGGGCCTGACGAATATCAGCGAGTGGCTGCGGCTGCGGCTGCGCTTCGGTTCGCGAATGGTGGCGGTGAAGGGGGAGGGGCAGGCGGGGAAACGACGGCAGGTAAGACGGCTGGCGTGTCGTAGCGGCGAAGAGGGTCGTCACGAACGGAGACGTCATCGCGCGCAGCAGGGCCGAGTAGTCGAGCCCGAAGCGGATCTCCGTGCCGGGGGCCAGGCGATGTGGCGTTTCCAGTACCAGATGGTCGCTGCTGGCGGCGAGAACACCGATGCCCTGTGGGCGGTGTCAGGCCGTCCGGGTCGACATCCTGCCGGCCGATGGCGGCGATCGTCTGAATGATGGTGCCGCGCTCGCCCATCGGCGTCGCTACGCCGAAAGCCGTCTCGCCGGTTGCGCCGCGTGGCACTGTGGGCTTGGCCAGCGACTCGATGACGGGTACCACCAGGGTCAAGGCATCGGTGTACAGCCCGCTCAGGGGCACTCGTGTGAGGGGGTCGCAGCCCAGCAGGATCGACTCACCGAGCCGCAGGTCGTTGACCCGGCCCGCGGGTGCGGCCAAGGCCCAGGCGAGATTGGCCGAATTCCCCCCGGAAACGAGCGGCAGGTGCAGGCCCAGCCTGGCCTCGATCAGAGTGGCCAGGGCAGACAGCTCGCCCATGTTATCGGCACTGGGCACGACACCGGCCCGACACGCCAGGTTGGTGCCGAGGCCGGCGAGGGTGACATGGGGCGTAAGCAATACGCGTCGGGCAATGTCGAGCACATCGCCGGGCATGACGCCCTCGCGCAGGTCGCCCAGCTCCACCATCAACACCAGGCCGTGAACCACCCCGCGCCTGCCCGCCGCCACTGACAGCGCCTTCACGACATCAAGCTCGCTCACCTGGCTGATATTGGCGGATGCCACTGCCCGTTCGGCCTGATCCGGCGTGGGCGATCGCAGCAGCGTCAAAGGGGTCTGTATACCCGCATGGCGGAGCGCTTCGAGGTTTTCGAGCCGTGAATCGCCGAGGCGCGACACACCTCCGGCGATCATGGCACTTGCCACCTCGGGTGAGCCCAGCGTCGCCTTGGTGACCCCGGTGACGTCGATACCACGATCGGACAGCAGCGTGACGAGGGCGCGGGTGTTGTACTCGATCTTGGCCAGGTCGACTTCGATGCGGGGGCAGATCACGCCATTGCCAGTTGCTTGCATTCCTTGAGTTCGGGAAAGGCGGTGGTGACCATGGCGACCAGCTCCGCCGGCTCGTGCCAGAGTGCATCGGTCGCGGGAATGCCAAGCTCGCTCTCGTATCGGGCGGCCGTCGCCAGAACCTCCGCCCTGGTCATGTCTTCATGGTTGATGGCAACGCCGATGACTCGGGTCTTGCCGAACAGCTCGATGAGCTTGATCTCAGAGAGGGGCGATGGCATCCGTACCTCGGGGTAGTCACTGAGCATCCGACGGGCCGGCGCATGCTGCATGATCACCGCTTGGGGACGGCTGGCGCGCAACACCACCGTCGAGCTCAGGTAGGCCGGGTGGCTCAATGCCCCCTGGCCTTCGATCACGATGACGTCGGGACGCTCGCCTTCATAGGCGGCAAGCACGGCCCCCTCCAGTTCGCCAACGCCGAACTGGGCGGGAATGGCATCCAGCGCCACGCCATAGGCGGCGCCCTGCATCAGGCCGGTCTGCCCCGTCCCCACCATCACGGTACGAATGCCGGCATCGTTGAGCGCCTGGGTCAACAGCGTCGAGGTGGTACGCTTGCCGATCGCCCCATCCGTGCCCAGCACGGCAATGCGTATGCAATCGACGTCACCGATGGCGCCATCGAACATGCGCAGGTGCTTGGTGGGGCGTGGTCGGCGGATATCGTGAAGTGTCACCCCGGTGGCGAGTGCCGCCGCCGAAATCTCCGGGTCATCCGCCAGGAACTCGTGCAGGCCGGATACCACGCTGATGCCTGCCGCCACCGCTGCCAGCACCACGGCGCGGTCCGCCTCGGACATCAAGCCAGACAGGGGCGCCAGTCCGAAGATGAGCACATCGGGCAGCGCTTCGGTTCCGGCTAGCGCTGCCGCCAGGTCTGCCACGATGGGGATGCCCGCCGCTGCCTCGCCGAGTGCGATACCCGCGTCTTCACCGGCCAGTGTGCTGTCGATCACGGAAAGCAGGCGATACTTCTCGCTGCTGCGCACCAGGCCGTTGGCCGTCTTGCCATCGATTCGATTGAAATTGCCCTCGCAGTACACAACGGCCGATTGACGGGTATCGGCGAGTTGTGTCGCGGTGTCGATAATGGTTCGAAGGGAATCAGGAAGCATGAATCGCAAACCTCAGGTCTGGACTCAGAGGAGGCGACAGGAAGGTCCCGGCCGTGAAAGCGACAGTCAACGAGAGGTCTCCACCAAGGGAAGTGGACGTCCGTCACCATACACACTTCGGGTGCCGGTGTATGTTCGTCAGCAGACAGAGGTCGTGCATGACCGCGGCCCGCTGTCGGTGGGCAAGGCGTTCTCGCTTCTCATGCGTGAGTACGAGCCCTTGCCCTATCTGGGCGACCTGATGTTCTGGTGGTTGCTCCAGCGGCTGATCGACGCACCGCAGCCGCTGCTTATCATCAGTGACAACCTGGACGAGTGGCCACAACGGCAGCTGGCTCTCACGGAGCGAGGACGGGACTTGCTTGGCCGGTGCAACGCCTGAACCGGCAGGCGCCGGCCAGCCGGTCTGGCGTGCTACCGACAGAGGTCACATCTGGGAGAGCAGGTAGTTCGGCTTGCCCAGCATCTTGATCAGCCGCAGCTGCTGCTCCAGCCAGTAGGCGTGATCCTCTTCGGTATCGGCCAGTAGTCCCAGCAGGATGCTGCGAGTCTGAAAGTCCTGCTCCCGCTCGCACAGGGCGATGGCCTCCTTCAGGGCGTCGCCCACTTCGTACTCGAGCTGGAGGTCGTTGGCGAGCATTTCCTCCACGTCCTGGCCGACGCGAACCGGAGTGCGGGTGTGCATATCGGGCTTGCCTTCCAGGAACAGGATCCGCTCGATCAACTGCTTGGCATGGCCCTTCTCATCGTCGAACTCGTGGGCAATGCGCTCATGGAGCTTGCCAAGCCCCCAGTCGGCATACATCTCGGAGTGGATGAAGTACTGGTCCATGGCGGCGAGCTCCGCCGCGAGCAGGCCGTTCAGGGCATCGATGATGTTCTGTTTGCCTTTCATGCGAATCCTTGAATGTTTCGTGCAGGGGGTATCTGACTCATCCTATGGTGAATTGAAACAATGGTCAATTTTCCTTTAAATTCAGCTATTTGATATTGTTCTTGTGTGCGATTCGCATTCATTTTGCATGCGAGGGATTGAGCCGCCGCCGAGGCGTTTTCCTATCTGATATGCCCAGATTCCAGTAGCGCTGAATTTCAAGAACCGCTATCTTGCATCTTATAAGTTGCCTTAATGGTATAAATGCAGCATATGAGGTGCAAATGAACCTCCCTGATCAATATCGACAGCGGCGGCTGGCACTCAATCTCACCCAGCAGGGGCTGGCCAGCCGCACTGGCATGGTGCGTCAGCAGTACCAGCGCCTCGAGCGTGGTGGCAACCCTCGTCTGGACACGCTCGAACTGGCTGCGGATGGGCTCAACGCCAGGCTGATGCTCATCCCGCTGGAAAAATGGCATGCCGTGCAGGCCCTGTTGAAGGGCGAGACAGGCGAGACCAAGGGCCTCGATGCCGATCCTTGGCAGGGCCTATTGGGCGATGAGGAGCACAACGAGGCAGGGCGCAATGAGGAATGAAGCGGTCGAGATGCTGCGCCTCGAGCTGCATGGCAGCCGGGTGGGCTATCTGGCCGGTTATCGAAGTGGACGCAATGTCATGGTCTTCGATGAAGCCTGGCGGCTCGATGATTCGCGCCCTACGCTGTCGCTGACCTTGCATCCCGATTTTCCCCGCGCCGCTGAACTGATGCAGACACCCTGGATTCGTCAGCAACGCCTGCACCCCTGGTTCTCCAACCTGTTGCCGGAAGGCGCGCTGCGGGAATGGTTGGCTCAGCGACTCAAGGTGCATCCGGATAATGAGTTCCCTCTGTTGGCGAGCCTGGGTCATGACTTGCCTGGTGCCTTGCGTGTCTTCCCCGTGCTTCCCGATGAGATGCCTGACTGGGTGCTCAGCCATCGGCGCAGTATCACGCCGGTCAGGCGGGTCGCCGAGGTGGGGGGCGGTTTTTCCCTTGCCGGTGTGCAGATGAAATTCTCCATGCGTGAGCGCGATGGCCGCTTTCACTTTGGCCATGCCGACGAGCTCGGCGACTGGATCGTCAAGACACCCTCGACGCGTCACCCTCAGGTACCGGAGAACGAAGCCACGGCGATGTGGCTGGCTCAGAGCGCGGGCGTCGAGATTCCCGAGATTCGCCTGATTCCGTTGAGTGCGCTGGAGGGACTGCCCACCATCAACCTGCCGGATGAACAGCTGGCCTATGCCATCCGTCGGTTCGATCGTGAAGGTGAACAGCGCATTCATGCCGAGGATATGGCGCAGATAATGTTTCGCTATCCCCACGAGAAGTACGCCGGCCCCAGCTACGAGCGCCTGGGTCGGTTGCTACGAGAGTTCACGGCCGATGGCCTGGCCAACGTGCAGGCTTTTGCGCGCCGCCTGCTGGTGGACATCCTGCTGGCCAACGGCGATGCGCACCTCAAGAACTGGAGCCTTCTCTACCCGAACCGACGTACACCACGCCTTGCCCCTGCCTACGATATCGTCACCACGCTGGCTTACCTCGAAGGCGACCATCAGTTGGCACTCAACCTTAACGGAAAGAAGGATTGGTATCGCCTGGGTGAAGAGGACTTCCGGCGTTGGTCAGAGCGGGTCGGTATCGCCTGGCCGGCGATCCGGACGGTACTCGACGATACCCTCGAGCGGGCTCGTGCCCAGTGGCCAGGCCAGCTTGGGGACATGCCCATGGCGGAAGGGCACAAGGCGATACTGCGGCAGCACTGGCGCAACCTGGCGCCAGAGTGGCGGATCGCTCCTGCTCGATAGGGCTCAGTTCACATTGGTTGAATGACCCGCAAGGATTGACCTCAGCTTGCCGATGAAAGGGCTGGCAATTCCGCCAGCAGCGGCTCCCCCGCCAGGGCTTGCTGCAGGCGGGTGACGAGGATATCCACGATGGCGTCGTTCTCACCCACCAGTCGTGTGGTGGTGACGTTCAGGCCGGGGGATCGGGCCATCGCCTGTTCACAGATCTCCGCGATATCGCCGCCTTCGCCGGCGTGGCGCCCGGGGGAGAGGAACAGCATGGAGAGAATCACGTCGCCCTGGGCCATGGAGGGAGCGGCCAGCAGGTCGACCAGCAACGGCTCGTTGAAGCGGTAGGCCTCACCTTCGCGTCGCTCCATGGAGGCGAAGGTGACACAGCTGGCCTCATCGGCCAGCAGCACGCTGAGCTGCSCGGCGAGGTAGTTGCGCACCGCCGTCACCTCCGGGATCGGGCTG
>NZ_AZQX01000057.1:0-9065 GCF_000568385.1 Halomonas sp. BC04 | reverse complement strand
GGCAAGAAGCGACGACGGGTCTTGCGCTGGGAGTGTGAAACATTGTTACCAGTCACCGGGCGCTTGCCGGTAACCTGACATACTTTGGACATGGGAGCCTCCAACCGCTTGGCCAGGTGATTTCAACCTGAGTGTTCAAAACCTGTCGGGCAAACCGGGAACGAGCCCGTTGTCATTTGACCCAAGGGAATTCAAAGGCTGCACTTTATAGCAGAGTGCACCCCGTCAGGCAAGAGATGCGCCGCATTCTATCCTGTCTTGCCCCTCTTCGCACCCTGCCCGTGAAAAAACGCCGAAGCACCGTCACACGACCAACAGGCGCGACAATCCAGCCACTATAGCCAACCGCGTTCGGCGAATGACACCACCTCCCCATCGCCCACCACGAAATGATCGAGCACCCGTATCTCGAACAGCCCCAGCGCCTCGCGCAGCCGGTTGGTGATACGCCGGTCTGCGTCAGAGGGCTCGGCCACGCCGGAGGGATGGTTATGGGCGAAGATGATGGCACCTGCACCGAGCTCCAGGGCGCGTCGCGCCACCTCACGGGGATAGACCGACGCACTGTCGAGGGTGCCGCGAAACAGCGACTCGAACTGGATGACCCGATGCTGGGTATCGAGGAACAGTGCCGCGAACTCCTCGTGTCCCAGGTGTCGCAGCTGCGCGGCCAGGTAGGCCCGCACCAGGCTCGGTGAGGTCAGGGCGTCGCCTCGAGCCAACTGGCTGGCCAGATGACGCTTCGACAGCTCCAGGCTCGCCTGCAGCTGAACGAACTTGGCCATGCCCAGGCCCCGCTCGGCACAGAAGCGCGGCTGGTCGGCCTCGAGCAACTGGCGCAGGCCGCCAAACGCCGAGAGCAGGTCGCGGGCCAGGTCAACGGCCGAACGCCCCGCCACGCCCACCCGCAGGAAGATTGCCAACAGCTCGGCATCCGACAGCGCCTCGGCGCCCAGCGCCAGCAGTTTCTCCCGCGGGCGCTCGCCCTCGGGCCAATTCCGAATCGACATCCCTGCCTTCCCCCGTCATGCATCCTTGATAACAAGGCATTATAGACGCAACACAAAAGATTACCGCGGCTGCGCCAAGCCCTTCTCGATGGTATGGTAGGCGGTCGGATTTCAGTTCAGGAAGGAGCCATGTCAACGCTTTCTTCGGGCAACGGGCTGGTCGGCCGACGCATCCTTCTCGGTATCAGCGCCGGTATCGCCGCCTACAAGAGTGCTCAACTCGCCCGCCTGCTCAAGCAGGCAGGCTGCGAGGTGCGCGTGGTCATGACCGATGGCGCCCAGGCCTTCATCACACCGTTGACGCTTCAGGCGCTGACGGGGGAGCCGGTACGCACCTCGCTGCTCGACCCCGAAGCCGAGGCCGGCATGGGCCATATCGAGCTCGCTCGCTGGGCGGACGTCGTGCTCATCGCCCCGGCCACCGCCGACTTGATGGCACGCCTGGCCATGGGCATGGCGGACGACCTGCTCACGACCCTGTGCCTGGCCAGCGAGGCCGAGAAGGTCATGGCACCGGCCATGAACCAGGCCATGTGGCGCCACCGGGCTACCCAGCGCAACGCCGAGCGCCTGCAGCAGGATGGCTGGCGCCTGCTGGGGCCGGACAGCGGCGACCAGGCCTGCGGCGACGTGGGGCCGGGCCGCATGCTGGAGCCCGAGGCGATCCTCGGTGAGCTGCTTACCTCGCACCCGAAGCCGTGCCTTCCATGCCGCCCGAAGCCGCAGCATCCATGGCGCCCGAAAACGCACTGGAACCGACAGACGACGCCCGCAGCCTGCATATCGTGATCACCGCCGGCCCCACCCGGGAGCCGCTGGATCCGGTGCGCTACCTATCCAATCACAGCTCCGGCAAGATGGGTTATGCCCTGGCCGCTTCCGCCGCCCGGCTCGGTGCCCGGGTCACCCTGGTCAGCGGCCCGGTGAGCCAGGCGACACCCCAAGGGGTCGAGCGCATCGATGTGGAAACGGCGCAGGAGATGCATGAGGCTTGCCTGCGACTGCTCGCCGAATGCGATATCTTCATCGCTGCGCCGCGGTGGCCGACTACCGCGTCGACGCGGTCGCCGAGCACAAGATTAAGAAGCGCGAAGGCGAGGACGGCCTGACACTGAAGCTGGTCAAGAATCCGGATATCATCGCCGATGTCGCCAGCAAGCGTGATCCGGCCAGTCGCCGTCCCTTCGTGGTTGGCTTCGCCGCCGAGACCCGCGACCTGGAGGCCTATGCCAGGGACAAGCTGACGCGCAAGCAGCTGGACATGATCGTCGCCAATGACGTCGCAACCGCAGGCCTCGGCTTCGGCGCCGATGACAATGCCGCCCTGTTGCTGTGGCGGGATGGCGACGGTGAAGGCGGCGAGAGCCTGCCGCCCCAGCCCAAGGCCCGGCTGGCAGAGGCCATCCTGAGGCGAGCCCTGAGCTGCCTGCCCGAAGGCCCGATGCACTGAGCCCAATGACTGACCCTAACCCGACCCTGAACGCAGGCGTACACAACGGAACCATCATGCCCGAGACTCAGCCCACACAGCCCGGCACCCCGCAGACCGACAGGCCCAGGCTTGCGGTCAAGCTGCTCGACGAGCGTCTGCACGACTACATGCCCCGGTACGCCACCCTGGCTCCGCCGGCATGGACCTGCGCGCGCTGCTCGATGCACCGCTGACGCTTGAGCCCGGCCAGTGCGAACTGGTACGAACCGGTCTCGCCATTCATATCGGCGATCCCAATCTCGCCGGCTTGATCCTGCCCCGCTCGGGGCTGGGCCACAAGCATGGCATCGTGCTCGGCAACCTGGTGGGTCTGATCGACTCCGACTACCAGGGCGAGCTGATGATCTCGACCTGGAACCGTGGCAACACCACCTTCGTACTGGAGCCTTTCGAACGCCTGGCCCAGTATGTACTGGTACCGGTGGTCCAGGCAGAGCTGCAGGTGGTTGAAAGTTTCGAGACCAGCCTTCGTGGAGAAGGCGGTTTTGGCAGCTCGGGACGTCACTGACGTCCGGGCCCCGCCATGCCGGCATACCCAGGGATCGGGAGCGCCGGCATCGCAACCTGGGCATTCACATTCATTCATCATTGATTGCCAAGGAATCCAAATGAGCCCAGTCATGAACCAGACCGTACCCGCATCGATCTTCCGCGCCTACGACATTCGCGGCATCGTCGACGATACCCTGACCGAAGCGACCGTCGAGCTGATCGGTCGCGCCATCGGTTCGGAAGCCGCCGCCCGCCATGAGTCCACCGTCGTGGTGGCCCGTGACGGCCGCCTCTCCGGCCCCCGGCTGAGCGAGGCGCTCACCCGGGGCCTGACCGCCGCCGGCCGCAACGTGATCGACATCGGCATGGTACCGACGCCGGTGCTCTACTTCGCCACCCACGTTCTGGAAGGCACCGCCTCGGGCGTCATGGTCACCGGCAGCCACAACCCGCCGGACTACAATGGCTTCAAGATCGTGCTGGGCGGCGAGACGCTCTCCGGCGAGGCGATCACCGCACTCTACCGGCGCATCGAATCCGGCGACCTCAGCGAGGGCCAGGGCAGCGTGCGCCAGGATGACCTGCGCGACGCCTACCTGGAGCGCATCCTCGGCGACATCACGCTGGCCCGGCCGCTCAAGGCAGTGGTGGACTGCGGCAACGGCGTGGCAGGCGAGCTGGGACCCAAGCTGATCGAGCGGCTCGGTGCCGACACCATACCGCTGTTCGCCGAGATCGACGGCACCTTTCCCAATCATCACCCCGACCCGGGCAAGCTCGAGAACCTCCAGGATCTGATCCGCGAGGTGAAGGCCAGCGATGCCGATATCGGCCTGGCCTTCGACGGCGACGGCGACCGCCTCGGCGTGGTCACGCCGTCCGGCCAGCTGATCTATCCCGACCACCTGATGATGGCCTTCGCCGAGGACATGCTCTCGCGCAACCCGGGGGCGAAGGTGATCTTCGACGTCAAGTGCACCGGCAACCTGGCCGGCGTCGTCGAGCGGGCAGGGGGCACCCCGGAGATGTGGCGCACCGGCCACTCGTTGATCAAGGCGCGCATGAAGGAAACCGGCGCCCTGCTGGCCGGCGAAATGAGCGGGCATATCTTCTTCCAGGAGCGCTGGTACGGCTTCGACGACGGCATCTACGGCGCCGCCCGGCTGCTGGAAATCCTCTCCAGGCAGGACGAGGACGCCGATACCTTCTTCGCCCGCTATCCCCAGGATATCGGCACGCCGGAGATCAACGTTCAGGTCACCGACGAGACCAAGTTCGACCTGGTGGCACGGCTGGCGCGGGAAGGCGACTTCGGCGAGGACGGGGTCAAGACCACCCTGGACGGCATTCGTGTCGACTACTCGGATGGCTGGGGTCTCTGCCGCGCCTCCAACACCACGCCGGTGCTGGTGCTGCGTTTCGAAGGCAAGAGCGACGAGGCGCTGGCCCGCATCCGCGCCCGCTTTGCCGACGCCCTGCAGCAGGTAGACCCGGCACTGACCCTGCCGCAGTGAGCGGTGGCGTTTACCGTACCCGAAAGGAATGACCATGACCCAACCGACCCGTGATCCGCGCCTGGTAGTGGAAGTGCTCTCCGAGGCACTTCCCTATATCCAGCGTTTCACCGGCAAGACCGTCGTCGTGAAGTACGGCGGCAATGCCATGACCGAGGACGCCCTGATCGACTCCTTCGCCCGCAACATGGTGCTGATGAAGGAGGTCGGCATCAATCCGGTGGTGGTGCACGGCGGAGGCCCGCAGATCGGCGACCTGCTGACCAAGCTGAAAATCGAGTCACGCTTCGTCAACGGCATGCGGGTCACGGACTCCGAGACCATGGATGTGGTGGAGATGGTGCTGGGCGGCCTGGTCAACAAGGGTATCGTCAACCTGATCAATCAGTGCGGCGGCAAGGCGATCGGCCTGACCGGCAAGGATGGCTCCCAGATACGGGCGCGCAAGCTCAAGGTGGAACACCAGACTCCGGAGATGACCGCGCCGGAGATCATCGACATCGGCCATGTGGGCGAGGTCGAGCACATCTCCACCGACCTGATCGAGATGCTCGCCGAGCGCGACTTCATCCCGGTGATCGCCCCCATCGGGGTCGACGCCCAGGGCAACAGCTACAATATCAACGCCGACCTGGTGGCCGGCAAGGTCGCCGAGGCACTGGGCGCCGAGAAGCTGATGCTGCTGACCAATGTCGCCGGGCTGATGAATGCCGACGGCGAAGTGCTCACCGGGCTGACCACCGCCCAGGTGGACGCACTGATCGCCGACGGCACCATCCACGGAGGCATGCTGCCGAAGATTCGCTGCGCGCTGGATGCCGTCAAGGGGGGCGTGGCCAGCGCCCATATCATCGACGGCCGCGTGCCTCATGCCACCCTGCTGGAGATATTCACCAACGCCGGTGTCGGCACCCTGATCACCGATGCCGAACGCCACGGCAACGACGCCGGCTGAGCGCTGTGTCCGCGCGGCGAGGTGCCGTGGCGGACATGCCTTCACAGTACCGTAAGACAACCAAAAAAAGATACCGACATGACGCAGGCAACTCCCCCACCCAGCCGCCGCGAGCAGATCTTGCAGGCGCTCGCGCTGATGCTGGAGGAAGACAGCGGCAAGCGCATCACCATTGCGGCGCTGGCACGCCAGGTGGGCGTGTCCGAGGCGGCGCTCTACCGTCACTTTCCCAGCAAGGCGCGCATGTTCGAGGGTCTCATCGCCTTTATCGAAGAGACGCTGTTCGAACGCATTACCCGTATTCTCGAGGAAGTCCCCGACGCCGTGCCGCGCTGCGGCCAGATCCTGACCCTGCTGCTCGCCTTCACCGAGAAGAACCCGGGGTTGTCACGACTGCTCGGCGGCGATGTGCTGACCGGCGAGACCGCCCGGCTGCGCCTGCGTATCCATCAGCTCTTCGAGCGCCTGGAGACCCAGCTCAAGCAGGTACTGCGCGAGGCGGAGCTGCGTGAAGGCTATCGCCCCACCCTCCCCGTGTCGGCGGCTGCCAACCTGCTGATGGCCCAGGTGGAGGGCCGCATCTCCCAGTATGTCCGCAGCGACTTCCGACGCCTCCCCACCGAGCATTGGGAGGACCAGTGGGCCCTGCTGTCGGCGCAGCTGATGCGCCAGGCACGTCAGAGCGCCTGACTCCCTCCTCGCACACCCCAGATGCACGAAGCCCCGGTCAGTGACCGGGGCTTCGTCGTCCATGGCGGCAGGGCCGACGCGGCTCAAGCGGCCAGCGTATCACCCAGCTGCAGGCGGATCTTCTTCATGGCGTTCTTCTCGAGCTGGCGAATGCGCTCGGCGGAGACGCCATAGACGTCGGCCAGCTCGTGCAGGGTGGCCTTGCTCTCGGCCAGCCAGCGGCGCCGGAGGATATCGCGGGAACGCTCGTCCAGCGCCTCCAGGGCGAACTGCAGCCGGCGGCTGGCATCGTCTTCCCAGTCGCTGTCCTCGAGCTGCATCGCCGGATCGGAACCCGCATCATCCAGGTAGTGTGCCGGCGACTGGTAGGTGGACTCCTCATCGTCGCTGGGCGAGGCATCGAAGCCGGCGTCGTGGGCCGACAGACGACCCTCCATCTCGCGCACCACCTCTGGCTTGACGTCCAGGTCCTTGGCGATGGCCTCGACTTCGTCGTTGTTCAGCCAGGCCAGGCGCTTCTTGGCGCTGCGCAGGTTGAAGAACAGCTTGCGCTGGGCCTTGGTGGTGGCGATCTTGACGATACGCCAGTTGCGCAGCACGAACTCGTGGATTTCCGCCTTGATCCAGTGCACCGCAAAGGAGACCAGGCGCACGCCCTGATTCGGGTCGAAGCGCTTGACCGCCTTCATCAGGCCCACATTGCCTTCCTGGATGAGGTCGGCCTGGGGCAGCCCATAGCCGGAGTAGCTGCGCGCGATGTGCACGACGAAGCGTAGATGCGACAGCACCAGCCGGCGCGCCGCTTCCAGGTCGCCCTCGTCATAGAGGCGATAGGCGAGCTCGCGCTCCTCGTCGGCGGTCAGCATCGGAATGCCGTTTACCGCCTGGATATACCCGTTGAGGTCATGGCCCGGTGATAGCTGTCCCACCGGAAGAAGACTGGTGCTCATATGCAGGTTGTCTCCCTCGAAACCCTGTTGCGTACTGTTCGTGACCGCTACGTTTGACGGCCACGACCACAGAATGTTCCGTCTTTGCTGACTAGCGTGGCAGATTCCGCGGGGATGTACCAGCGGGCCGACACACCACCGTTTACCGCGGCCGAATATCCGCGAGGTGGCGACTCACGGCGATCCAGGCACCCAGCCAGCCCAATAGTGTACTGCAGATCAGCAGCGTTGCCGAGCCCGCGGCACCCAACTGGGGTAGTTGGAAGGTGGCGCCATAGCTGGCCGCCAGGGCGCTGACGGGCGCCGCCAGCCACTCGCTGCCGAGGCCCAGCAAGCCCCAGGCGAGCAGGCCGCCTCCCAGGCCGTACCAGGCGCCGCTATACAGGAAGGGGCGGCGCACGAAGGCGTGGGTAGCGCCGATCAGCATCACCACCTCGATCTCCTGGCGACGACTCTCCACCGCCAGACGAATGGTGTTGCCCACCACCAGCAGCACGCCAAGCCCGAACAGCACGCCCAGCGCCAAGGCCACGCGGCTGCCGAGTTCGGCCAGGTGACGCAGTCGCTCCAGCCAGGCCAGGTCGAGGCGCACTTCATCCACCCCGGTCATCTCCTGCAACGACTCGGCCAGTTCGCGAACCCCCTCCGGCGCCGGATCCACCGGGGTCACCACCACGCTAGCCGGCAACGGGTTGTCATCGAGCCGGCCCAGGGCATCGGCCAGTCCCAGCGCCTGCTGGAACTCGGCCATCCCCTCGGCTGCCGTAATCAGACGGGTGCGTGCCACTCCTTCATGGGCACCGATCGCCTCGTCGATACGACCGGCCTGGCTTCATCGACCTGATGCGCCAGGTAGACGGTCAGGGTGGCGCTCTCCTCCAGCTCGGCGTCCAGCATCCGGGCACTGTCCAGGGCCAGCCATAGCGCCGCCGGCAGCACCAGGGCGATGGCGATCGCCAGCATGGTCAACAGGCTGCCCACCGGATGCCTGAGCAGGCGCCGGGCACTATCCAGGCACATGGCGCGATGATGGCGCCCCCAGGCCCGCATCCGACTGCCGGTGCGCGGGGCCTGACCCTGGCTGCGTGCTCCCCGGGGTGGCTGGCGAACGGCACCTCGGCTCATGCCGCTTCCTCATCGGCCACCAGCCGGCCATCACGCAGCCTCAGCATGCGGTGGCGCAGCCGGGTAATGAGTGCCAGGTCGTGGCTGGCGATGACCACGGTGGTACCAATGCGATTGAAGTCCTCGAACAGCGCCATGATATCGGCGGAGAGCTGGGGGTCGAGGTTGCCGGTGGCTCATCGGCCAGCAGTAGAGAGGGCTTGTTGACCACCGCCCTGGCGATGCCGACACGCTGCTGCTCGCCGCCGGAGAGTTCGATGGGCAGCGCTCGCTCGCGATGCAGCAGGCCGACCTTGTCCAGTGCCGCCCGCACCCGGCGAGCGGCTTCCCGGGGCTCGACGCCGCGAATTTCCAGCGGCAGCGCCACATTATGATAGATGGAGCGGTCCAGCAGCAGCTGGTGGTCCTGGAAGACCACACCGATCTGGCGTCGGTAGAACGGCACCTGGCTGGCGTGCAGCCGGGCGATATCGTGGCCCGCCACCAGCACCCGGCCCCGGGTCGGCCGTTCCAGGCGCATGATCAATCTCAGCAGCGAACTCTTGCCGGCACCGGAGTGGCCTGTGAGAAAGACCATCTCGCCACGATCTACGCGGAAGTCGATGTTGGCCAGTGCATCGAAGCGCCCGCCATAGCGTTTGCCCACGTGCTCGAAGACGATCATCCGGAGGCGGCGTCGCTATCGTTGTCCTGATCGAAGAGGGCATCGACGAAGTCCCTCGCCGCAAAGGGCCGCAGGTCGTCCAGGCTCTCGCCCACCCCGATGAAACGGATTGGCGTACCGAGCTGCTTGGCCAGGGCGAAGATGATGCCACCCTTGGCGGTGCATCCAGCTTG
>NZ_AZQX01000056.1:0-5130 GCF_000568385.1 Halomonas sp. BC04 | reverse complement strand
ATGGAGATCGACATCGTGATACAGCAGCGACGGGCCAGCTTCTTCATGGAGATGTTGGTAGGCAGGCGACTAGACTGAAGTGAGTGGACCTGACGAAGAGGTGACAGCATGCGACTCCAGGGGGCTTGCCACTGTGGTGCGGTGCGTTTCAGCGTCGACTCGCCGCATCCCTATCCCTACCAGCGCTGCTACTGCTCGATCTGTCGCAAGACGGCCGGTGGTGGCGGCTACGCCATCAACTTGAGCGGGCGGGCCGAGACGCTCGAGGTCGAAGGCGCCGAGCACAAGGGCGTCTACCATGCCGTGATCGACGGCGAGCCGAGCCCTGGTGAGCGCCACTTCTGCCGCCACTGCGCCTCGGCGCTGTGGGTCTACGACCCACGCTGGCCGGCGCTGGTACACCCCTTCGCTTCGGCCATCGACAGCGAACTACCTACCCCACCCGAGCGGGTTCACCTGCTGCTGGAAGGCAAGCCAAACTGGGTAGAGGTCGAGGCGCGAGAGCATGACCAGTGTTTCGCCGGTTATCCTGAAGAGAGCATCGCCGAGTGGCACCGACGGTTGGGCCTGGAAGAGGGTGAGTCATGACAATGTCCCCTGTTTGATGGGTTGGCGAAACACGAGGGTATAGGTCGTGTCGGGTAAGGGGTGACGTCCAACCGAACACGGGAACAGATGGCCAGCAAGTAGGCGTGGGCGTTGAGATTGTCGATATGGAGGGAGGTATGCATAAGCTAATATCACCGTCCGGCATCAAGCTTTCCTATGACAAGGGCGGCAAGGGTCCGCCCTTGGTGCTTGTCCATGGGAGCTTCAGCGACCATAGGTCGAACTGGGAGTTGGTAAGGCCGTCCTTCGAGGAGAACTTCACTGTCTACGCTATTGCTCGCCGTGGCAGGGGGGAAACGGATGCCACTAAAGCTCATGAAGTGACGGATGAAGCGGAGGACGTTGCTGTATTGGTCGACTCAGTCGGTGAGCCGGTCTTCCTGCTGGGGCATTCCTACGGGGCGCAGGTTGCACTTGCTGCGGCCGCTTTGCTCCCCCATCGGATTCGTAAGCTGGTTCTCTATGAACCGCCCTGGCCGCAGATTCTCCGCCAGGAGCAGATGGAACGGTTCGAGAAGCTGGCACAGGCTGCAGACTGGGAAGGTTTTACGACAGCTTTCTTTCGTGACACGCTCGCAGTGCAGGCCGAGGAGATCGAGACGTTACACGCGACCGAACCATGGAACGAGATCGTTGCTGACGCTGAGGCTTCGTTCGGCGATATCCGCGCGCTGGGGAATTACCATTTCGAGCCTGAAAGCTTTCGCAGCCTTGCGATGCCAGTGATGCTGCAGATTGGCACGGAAAGCCCTCGAGAACTGTACGTAACCGATGCACTGGCAGCCGCTCTTCCAGACGTTTGTGTCGAAGCGCTTCCAGGGCAGGCGCATGAGGCCATGACCACTTCGCCTGAGCTGTATGTCAATTCGGTGTCACGCTTCTTGTTGTGATTGGGATAGGCATGCATGAATGCAGTTTTTTCTGCCTTATATGCCTAGCTGAGGTGCCGGTTTGCTAGCGAGAAGCTGGATCCTCCGGATAACGATGTATGAACAAAGGTTAATTTACCATGAATTTGAATTACTGGTTGATTTGAAGTATTGTTCCGAATTTATCCGGCAGCGACTATAAATGACCGTATTTTTTAAAGATAAGCCCGAGCCCGAGGTGACTTGTTCAACTTGTCAGGCTTGTTGCTGTCGGTTGGAAGTCATGATCATTACAGATACGGGTGTTCCCGAAAGGCATATTGCTTACGATGAGTGGGGCGGAGAAACCATGCGCCGCCTGGAGGATGGTTGGTGCTCGGCTCTGGATCGCCAGACCTTCATGTGTACCATTTACGAAAATCGACCCTGGATCTGTCGGGAGTTCGAAATGGGCTCGTATGAGTGTCTTGTCGAAAGAAAGGAACTGGACGAGAACCTTCAAACTCCTGAATGAGCACATTGCTACCGGCCTCAAGCAGGCCGGTAGTCATTGAGTTTTTCGATCGCTGAAGCCCTATTGGCCAAGTGCTTCCAGCAATACTTTTGCGACAGGCTCGGAAGAGGGCGGATTCTGACCGGTGATCAACAGGCCGTCTCGGCGAGTATACGGGGTGAACACATCCGCCTTGGAGTAGTGAGCGCCGCCTTCCTTGAGGGCATTCTCAACGAGCCGAGGTACGACCCCGGTGAGGCCCACGGCCTCTTCCTCTTCATTGGTGAAGCCGGTGACTTCGCGGCCTCGAATGATCGGCTCGCCTTCGGTATCGCGGGCATGGATGAGCACGATAGGGGCGTGGCAAACGGCAGCCACTGGTTTCTGCTGGGCCCAGAAAGCCTCGATCAGGCGGATGGAGTCCGCATTGTCAACCAGGTCCCACAGGGGGCCGTGGCCGCCCGGGTAGAAGATCGCGTCGAAATCGTCGGCGTTTACCTCGCTCAGCCTGTGCGTGTCGGCCAGCGCTTGCTGCGCCTGTTGGTCTTGCTTGAATCGGCGTGTGGCGTCGGTCTGGCTCTCCTCGGCGTCGCTCTTGGGGTCCAGTGGCGGCTTTCCGCCCTTGGGGGAGGCCAGTGTCACCTCGGCGCCGGCGTCCAGGCAGGCGTAGTAGGGCGCCGCCAGCTCCTCCAGCCAGAAGCCGGTGGGTTCGCCGGTATCGCCGAGGCGATCGTGGGATGTCAGTACCATCAATATGCGTTTACTCATATCGCTCTCCTTTCTTGCTGCCGGTGGCAGCGGGGGCCATGGTGGTTCAAGGGCTATACAGGAGCGTAGCGTGTCTGTGGAGCAGGGCCTAATGAGTGGCGGAATCCCGACGCAATCGGCAACCGGTATTAATCTTGGGAGTCGGTATGAAAGTCCATCTCTCTCCTGTCCATGAGCGTGACCTTTCTCTTGTCGAGACGTGGCTACGCACCGCACATGTGAGCGCAAGGTGGGGCGACCCCGAGGAGAACCTTGCGCTGCTGCGCCGGCCGCTGCAACCTGGACATTGGCGAGCTATCATCGAGGCCGACGGCCGAAAGGTGGGGCTGGTGCTTTGGCAGCATCCCACCCGCACGGAACTCGACGTGGCGGGGCTCAACGACATCCCGACCAGCGTGATCGATATCGACATCATGATCGGTGAGCGCAATGCCTTGGGCAGGGGTGTCGGGCCGAGAGCCATTCGACTGGTGGCCGAGCAAGCCTTCGCCGACCCGTTGGTGCCTTTCCTCATCGGCTGCGCTGTGTGGGATAACCTGGCCTCGCAGCGTGCGTTCGCCAAGGCGGGATTTCAGCGTGACAGGGATTTCGATGACATACCCCATGGCATCCATGTGTTGATGGTGCGACAACGCCAGGAAGAGAAAACCAAATGAGCCAGCCGGAATCCCGCTTCTGGGAACTTTTCTTTGAAGTCTTCGACAGCCTGCCCCGCCAAGGGCCAGGCAATCGAGACTGTGCGAGCAAGGCTCTGGCCATGTGCCGCAAGCTTCCGGCGGCTCCGAGGGTGCTCGACCTGGGTTGTGGCGCCGGTGGTCAGACCTTGCATCTCGCTGAGCTCATTCCGAGGGCCTCCATCATCGCCGTGGATAGACATGCCCCGAGCATCGAACGGTTGCAGGGGACTCTCGCTGAGCGTGGGCTTGCCAATCGTGTCATCGCAATGGTCGGCGACATGGCTGAACCGGAGTGTTTGCCAAACGGGTTCGACCTCATCTGGTCGGAAGGCGCCCTGTACAGTATCGGGCTGCGCAAGGCGCTGTCCGTGTGTCATGGCCTGCTCAGGCCGGGTGGATACCTCGCCTTTACCGATGCGGTGTGGCGAAGGGAGAGCCCACCCGCTCAGGTCAAGGCGGGTTTCGAACTCGACTACCCAGGCATGGGATGGCTGGATGACGACCTGGTTGCGCTTCATGAGGGCGGCTTTGAACTGGTCGGCCACTTTACGCTACCCGACGAAGCGTGGTGGGTGGACTTCTATACGCCCATGGAGGCACGAATCGAGGCGTTGCGGCCCCGGTACGAGAATGATGCCGACGCTTTGGCTATTCTCGATCGCCTTGCCGAGGAGCCCGAGATACACCGCCGCTACTCTGACTACTATGCCTACGAATTCTTCGTTTCACGCCGCTCGGTCAACTAATTGCTGGGCTCTTGCTTAATATAACTCGGCGCAAGGGTCAGCTGGGGAGCTCGCAATAGAAACGGGTTATGAGTCGTGCAGCGGAGGCAATCCATGTCTGTAAGTCTTCACCACCTTGCTCCAGATGATATTTCGTTTCTTGAGGGCATGCTGGTCATGTTCGGCGAAGCTTTTCACGAGGTGAATGCCTATACCGGCAATACCCCCAAGTGAGGGATATCTGCGAGGGCTGCTGTCCGGCGATACCTTTATTGCTTGAATTCAGGAAACCAAGCAGAGCCCTGCCGGATGCTATCTGCGCCGCAGGTTTCCGATAGGCGTCTTCCGCAGCACCCTCAACAACCCATTCCGACACGCCTTCAGCATCGGATAGAGCCTTGCCGTGCGCCCCTGGCTGGCAAACAGCCGATACATCAGACGATTGAATATGCCGCTGCGGGTGCCGAGCAGGGTGAGGCGGTGCAGGGCCTCGCTGCCGTGGTACCAGCGCTCGCCGATCTGCAGGGCGAAGCCCTGGTCCAGGTCGATGCCGAGCTGGGTTAGCTCGCGTCGGGCGTCGCTATCCTCCCGGGCATCGATGAGTTCGAGTTCACCGACTTCCTGGCGAATGCGCTGCCGACGCACGTAGTGGCGGCACATCGGGCATTCGCCGTCATACACCAGGCGCAGGCGAGGCCGAGAGCTGTGGCCTATCCCCGCGTCATTGGCGCTAGTGTCGGCTGTCACTTGAGTCCGCTTCATTCGTTTCCTTTTCGTCGCCTGCTTCCAGCGTCTTGAGGCTCGCCACCTCCAGGCGAAAGGGGCCATCTCGGCGATCGGCGATCATCAGGCCGACCTGGCGGATCTGGTCCGTTGCCAAGGGCGGGGCATCCTTGAGCAGGCGGCCGCGGAATATCGCCTCGAAGGTGTGCAGGGCAGGGCGATTCGCTGCCACTCGCCGGCCGACGGCTGGAATGGCGCTCTATAGG
>NZ_AZQX01000055.1:0-17696 GCF_000568385.1 Halomonas sp. BC04 | reverse complement strand
TGCCGAGGGCCTATCACAGCGGCGATACCGCCGACGCCTACTGGCTCTTCGGAAAGCTCGCACACCGTTTCCCCAAGGCCTTGAAGGTGGCCGCCGGCGTCTCGCTGGGCGGAAACATGCTGCTCAAGCTGGTGGCCGAACAGGGGGGAGATGGCCTGGATCTGGCGGGCGCCATCGTGATCAGTGCCCCCCTGGATCTGGCGGCCAGTGCCGACCGGCTCCACCTGGGGTTTTCCCGGGTCTACGAGCGGCACCTGCTAGGTTCGCTCAAGCGCAAGGTCAGGGACAAGCTTGAGCGGGGCCTGCTGTCACTGCCCCTCGATGCCAGTGGATTGGCCAATCTGGACAGCCTGCGTGCCTACGATGATGCCGTGACAGCGCCGCTACATGGTTTCGACGGGGCCGAAGACTACTATCAACGCGCTTCCGCGGGGCCCCTGCTGGATGACGTCGAGCTTCCTACCCTGATCCTGCACGCCGATGACGACCCTTTCATGCCGGCCAGCCTCTTCGAGCGCCTGCCCGCCCCCTCTCCAGCCGTGCATCTGGAAATCGCCCGGCACGGCGGGCATGTGGGCTTCATGGAGTGGCGCCATGGGCGGCTGGAGCCCTGGCTTGCCCGGCGAGTCAGGCAGGAGTTGATGTCATGGACAAGTCCGACGATTCCCTGGCCTGGCCGAGCCGGGCCCCACCTCACCCGATCGGGCAGCTGATACCGGTGCCCCTCAGGCCGCAATAGCCGCCGGGATTCTTGTGCAGGTACTGCTGGTGATACTCCTCCGCCAGATAGAAGGCCGTGAGCGGAGCGATCTCGGTGGTGATGCTGCCCTGCCCGGCCTGTGTCAGGGAATACTGGTAGATGTCTCGGCTGCGTTTGACTGCCACCTGCTGTGCGTCACCGGTGGTATAGATTGCCGAGCGGTACTGACTCCCGACGTCATTGCCCTGGCGCATCCCCTGGGTAGGGTCATGCGCTTCCCAGAAGGTCCGCAGCAGCGTGTCGACATCGACCTCGGCGGGATCGAAGACGACGCGCACCACTTCGGCATGACCGGTCATGCCGCTGCAGGTCTCTTCATAGGTGGGGTTGGGTGTGATGCCGCCGGCATAGCCTACGGCGGTGACATATACCCCGGGAAGCTGCCAGAACAGTCGCTCCGCCCCCCAGAAACAGCCCAGCCCCAGCACGATGACCTCATGCCCATCGGGGAAAGGTGGCAGCATGGAGCGGCCGTTGACGACATGTATGCCCGATACGGCAAGCGGGCTCTCGCGGCCGGGCAAGGCACGGGCGGGGTCGATGATCATCTTCTCTCTCCTTGAGCTTGGGCGCTCTGTGGTCGAGGGACTATCGTATCTGAACCTGGACTATTGACCGCTATTGATCTGCGGAGGTTTCCCCGGGCGGGAGAAGGTATAGACCAGATCGACCGCCTGCGCCGCACCCGAAACGGCCTGCACATAAAGGTTTCGCCATAAGGTGTAGCGCAGGGTCAGCTCGGCGATGGGCGAAAAGATACCGACGCCATAGCTGATGCGAAGATCCTCGGTCAGATAGCCGGTCACCACCACCTGGCTTTCGTCACCCATGCCGGCCGTTTCCAACGCCAGGTCATCAATGCCGAAGGCCTGGCCGATAGCTCCCACCGCCCCGCCGGTCTGCCCGAGGGTCAGGCCGACCAGCGCCGCCGTCAGGGCGCCGTCGGCATCGCCGTCTCGTGGCGCCCGCCCACGCAGGAGGTAGGATAGGGCACTGGCTTCATCCATGGCCGGCTCGGAGAATATCTCCAGGCTCGGCTCGGCGGCAAAGCCGCTGACGCGAAGCCCCGCAATCACGCCATCGTCGGTCAGGTCGGGGTTGCGAATGGCCTCGAAATCGAGCAGAGGCTGATCCGGCGGACCGCTGAAGAGCAGCTGTCCCTGTCGGATCATCAGGTCCTGGCCGAAAGCACGGAAGCGCCCCTCGGTCAGGATGACGTCACCGAACAGCTGTACAGGACCATCCTGCTGGCGCACCTGCAGCGTACCCCGAACGCCTGTCTCGAGCCCGCGGGACTCGAACTGCATGTCCGGGCCCAGGTTCAAGTCGATGCGAACGTCCAGCGACATGCCGGCTCGCTGCAAGGCCACGGCAGCAGCCTCGCCCTCCCGTTCCTCGGCCCGTCTGGCCCGGGCCTCATCGCGACGAGTGATGATGATTTCGTCGGGGCTGGGTGAGACGGCAGCCGGCGGCCTATCGCCAATCTCGAGCCGTGCCCAGGGGACCTGAACCGCGCCGCGTACCTGCAGTCGACTCGGATCGATGCGCACATTCAGGTCCGGCGCGATGCGCAACCGCCCGAACTCGGGCATCGTCACCAGCAGCGGTCGCCGCGTCCCGTCCAGATCGATCCCGATTCGCCAGTCGTCCGGTGAAGGCCAGGCAGCATCGCCGTTGATCACCAGGCGTCCATCGTCGGCTTCCACATACCCCATGATACGGGCGGTCTCACCGTCGAGCTCTACCCGGATGCGGCCATCCACGATGATCAGGGGTATGTCCATACCGCTCGCCTCCAGGCCGCTCAGCTCAAGGGCACCATTCAGCAACGGGGATTGGCCCGTACCCGAAATATCCACGCGCCCATCGATGACCCCCTCCAGGGTGTCCATGCCGGCGGCCAGGGTACGATATCGGGACAGATCGAGTGTATCCAGGGTCAGGGTGCCCTCCATGGCGCCGTCGCCTGCCGGGTCATCCAGTCCCACGCTCAGTCGAATGCGACCGGCATCGGCCAGACGCAAGTCCAGGTTGACGTCGGCCCTGTCCTGGTCGGCTGACAGGGTCACATTCAGTCGAGTGTCCGCTAGCGACCATGGCTGTCCGTAGATATCCAGGCCTTCCAACGAGAGGTCACTAGCCAGGTCGCTCTGCAAGCGCCATTGATCACCTCCCCTTCTCCACTGGAACTGTAGCTCCATATCGGTCTGGCCCGTTGCGCGCCACTCTTCTGGCAGCCACTCATCCAGAACTGCCATAGGCAGTGCGCGAACCGAGACAGAGGCATCGCCGCTCTCGGCGCTGGCTTGCAGCGTTTCATCGAGACAGAGGCTGCCCCCCTGTTCACGGAGCAGGCAGAACGGCTGCACGCTGGCGCTTCCGGTTTCCAGGTTGGCACTGAAGGCGAGGGGTTGCTCTAGGCGGATATCGCCATGTTCCGTCTGCGCTTCCAGTGGGAAAACACTACCCGTGTAGCGCTGCCGGTCCTGGGAGAGCCCGCCCTCGAGCACCAGAGAGGCCTGTGACAATGGCATGCCGCGCCCGGCGATGGCGCTCACCGTCAACCCGTGGTCCGATAGGCGACCGTCGAGGGCGAGTGATAGCTCGCTGAAGCGCTGCCCGCCGGCGTTGAGGCGTTCAATGGCCAGGTTCAGGTCGAGCTCGGGGTCGTCCAGCCCCCGGATGCGCCCCGCCAACTGCAAGCTGTCCAGGCGGTTGTCGCCAAAAGCCAGGCTATCCCCGAGGAGTTCGATGTCGACCTCGGGCGCCTCCAGGCTTCCCGAGGTACTGAATTGTCCTGCCAGGCTACCGCCAAGGTCGTCGTGCAGGCTGGAGAGATCGGGCAGGTCGATCTCTCCGTCAAGGCTCATCCTCTGCTCGGTCACCGCGCCGCTGGCGGAGAGTCGATTGTCGGCCTGGCGGAAGTCGAAGCGATCGATTTCCCAGCGCATCTCGCTGTCGCCGGTGAGGCGCGCCTGCAACGACATCGGCAGCGACTGGAGCTCCCCCCCGATATCGAACCGTGGCACACGAAGTTGCCAGCCATGGGCCCCAAGGCAAATGCCACTTCGATATCGCCGCTCAAGCGTCCCTCGATGGCGTCGGTGAAGGCACCGGGGTCGACGTTGTCCAGGCGAACGACGGCACCGACATCGAGCCCATCGGCCCAGTCGACCCGGCCACGGGTGACCAGCGAGGCATCGCCCAGGGTCAACGACAGGGGCAGCCAGGAGAAGTGTTCAAAATCGCCGCTGCCTGACAGGGCAACACGGGTGCGGGGTATCTCGGGGCCTTCCAACCGCATGGAAAGGGCTGCGCTGTAATCGAGCAGACTGCCCGACAGTCGCAGCGACAGATCCTCGGCCAGGTAGGGATCGACCGGCACGTCTTCCAGGTCTTCCGGCACTTCGGTGGCCAGGCGCATTGGCAATGGCCACTGCAGCAGGTCGCTTTCCAGCGAGGCGGTAAAGGGCAGGGTCGGCTCGAGTACATCGAGACGAGCCCCCAGCTCGGCGTTCACCGGGCCCGTGGCAGACAGCTCGGCCTCCAGATCGCCAAGACTGCCACTCAACAGCAGGTCGAGTCGCTGGCCGGCAAGCTCAGGCATGATCTCCGGTAGCCATAGCGTGGTATGCAGCCGCGCTGCGAGAGGATAGTCGTCCCTCAGGTGAATCCTGGCCGTGAGCTGTGCATCGACATCCAGTGTCGCGAGATCGAGGGAAGTCACCTCGACTTCCTGACCGCTGGCTTCGAGACCCAGGGTCAGGTGTCGGATCGCATAGTCGAAGGGGCCGGTCAGCTCAACCTGCTCGAGCCTGAGATGGGGCATCGACACCGAAAGTGGGAGGTGAATCTCCGGAAGGGCGATGCGCTCGAGCTGGGCCAGCGCCAGACCAGCCTCGATCTCGGCGGCAATGACGGCTGGAAACGGCGAAGCAAGGCCAGCGAGCTATCGATGGCGTCCGCTGACAGGCGAGGTTCGCCGGTCGCTGTTGTATCCAGGGCCAACTGAGCCCCCGGGGAAAGCGGTAGCTGGATGCGCAGGCCGGTAAGGCGTGTGGGCAACAGGCTGAGGTGGGACTGGGCGGCCTCGATACCCGACGTGAACGTATCGAGCTCGATGCGAGTGCCATCTCCGAGGGTGACGGTCGTGTCGACGACCTGCAGGTCAGGGGCCGTCACAGCCAGGGGCAGTTGAATCGTCTCCCCTTCGGCGGCGATGGTTTCATCTCCGGCTTCTTCAGCGCTCGGTGGGGTCTCCGCCAGTTCGATGGCGGCGTCAACGGCTGGCGCGCCAAGGCGTGGAGTGCCATCTTCGGTGGCGGCCGGGGCCAGCTCGCTGCCCGGCGAGGCGGGCAGTGAAACATGAAGACCTTCCAACCGGGAGGTGAGCAACTCGATTTCGGAGGCCCTGGCCCTGGCGGCCGAGCGGAAGTCATCGAAAACGAGGCGTGTGCCGTCTGCCAGTTCCAGCTCCACGTCGACCAGGGACAGGGCGCGTATCTCCACCGGGAACGGCAGGCGAATCTCCCCTGCAGGCGCCCTCTCATCTTGCTGTTGCTGGTCTGGTTCCGCGGCCTGAAGCTGAATACGGGCCCCTTCGACCGTCAGATGCTCGATGCACAGTCGGCCCCGGAGCAGGCAATCATCGGCCCAAGCCAGGTCCAGGCGCTGCAGCGACACCGTTACCGGCCCTGCTTCCAGGGCCAGGTTATACAGGACCAGCCGGTCGAGGGGGGCGCCTTCGGCATCCTCCAACTGGTAGAAGCCCCGTTCGGCCCCCTGTTCCAGCAGCACCCCAGCACCCCATGGCGACAGCGCCAGACCCAGCGCAAGGATGGCCCAGCCCAGCAACCAGAGAGGCAGTACGAAAAGCAGGCGAACAAGTGACCAGAACAGCAGACGGGTCCTCAAAATTCCGGGCCGATGGCGAAATGAAGGCGCCACGCATTCTCCTCGTCGTCAAAGGGGTGGGCGACATCGAAACGTACCGGGCCGACGGGTGAAATCCAGCGGACCCCGAGGCCCGCCCCGGTATTGAGTGAGTCGGGCCCCCAGTCGTCGAAGGCGTCACCGGCATCGATGAAGGCGGCTCCCCACCAGTTGCCGGTAATACGGCGTTGCACTTCGGTGCTGGCGGTCAGCAACTGCTGGCCGCCTCGCAGACGCCCCTCTTCGTTTCGGGGAGCCAGGGTTTCATAACCGTAGCCACGTACCGTACGGTCGCCGCCAGTGAAGAAGCGCAGCGATGGCGGTACCTTGGAAAAATCATTGGTCTCTATGGCACCTATGCCCAGGCGGTTCACGAAACGAAGATTGCTGCCCCGCATGCGAATCCATTCGGTATCGCCCGTCATGCGCAGGAAGTCGGCATCCGAACCCCACATGCTGTCGGAGTACTCGAAGGCGATTCGTTGACGATCCCCCAGCTGGGAAAGCGAGGATCGCGAGTCCGGGTACGCGACCAGCTTACCCCGGGGTAGTAGATGAGAACGCTGTCGGCTTCCCCGCCCTGGGTAAAGTCCTCGTAGGTGGCGCGGAGGTAGGCGGTCTGTACCCAGCGGTTGTCGAACTCCCAACGTCGCGCCAGTTCGATCGTGTTCTCGATGGTGCGCGTATCGTCCAGGTCCCGATGACGCAGGCCGTACTGCAGTCGATATTGGTCGCGAAGCGGGTCGTCCAGCGGTAGCAGGTAGGTACCGGTCAGGCGCTGCTCCGGCTGAGAGATGAAGAGGTCATGGTCGAGGCTGTGACCGTAGCGGTTGATCCAGGGCTGCTCCCAGCCGAAGCCCAGCCGGGGTCCCACGTCGGTGGCATAACCCACGGCGACCTCGAACTGATGCCGGTCGGCCGGGGCCAGCACGACATCGATCGGCATGACGGGGCGTTCGGGTCGATGCAGGGTGGTAACGGCGGCGAGCGCCTCGTCGGTTAGCCGCGGACCGTCGGCAGTCTGCAGCGAGGGCATTGGCGAAGGGTCGGGCAGTGTCGCCTCGCCCTGGGTGCCCACTTCATTCCACCAACCCAGCTCGGATGGCGGAAGGGCCAGCTGCCGGCGGCTGTCCAGCCGCGGGCGTACGCTGACCGAGCTGAACCAGCCCGCCTGGCCCAGACGCTGGGCATAGAGCGCCACATCTCCGGCCAGGTATGGCTCCCCCGGCGTGAAGGGTGTCATCTGGCGAAGCCGCTCCTCGAGAATATGACTCCCCCGTATGGTCACATCGCCAAAGGCATAGCGCGGGCCGCTGTCCAGCGCGAGGTAGAGGCGCGCACTCTCGTCGAAGGGACGGACTTCCATGCGCCTGTCGGTGAAGCGCCAGTCGAAGTAGCCCCGCTCCAGGGAGAGGTTGGCGAGGCGATTGCGCATTCTGTCCCAGGGGGCATGCTGCAGCGGGTCGCCAACATCCAGCGGGAATGCCTCGACCGTGTCGCGGAAAGGGGCATCGTCCCTTGCATCCCCTTCAAGGCGAACATCCAGTACTTCGATGATGACCTGGGGGCCGGGCTCGATAACCAGATCGACGTGACGGGGCGGCTCACGCTCGTCGAGTCGCTGGTGGATCTGGGGCTCATAATAGCCATAGACCCGCATGGCTTCACGAGTCCTCCGCAATACCTCGCCCTCGAGACGTAGGCGTGCATACTGCTCGGCATCGAGGCCGCTCAGGTAGTGGCGAACATTGTCGGCGACATCGCCCTCCAGCCCGTCGATACGGGCCTCGAGGGCCAGTGCATCCTGGCCAAGGCCCAGGCACAGGAGCACTGCCCCAAGGCATGCAGTTACGCGCTTTCCCATATCAACGGTTTCCTGACTGGCTCCAATCCACCCGGCGGACTGGCATCCCACCTGATGGCATTACTGCAGGGCTTCCAACCCGGCGCTGAGTGCGAGCTGGGTCTGACGCAGCTCGATCAATTCAGCCTCCATGGCGGTGAGTCTGTTCTGCAGTCCGCTAACCGTTTCCAGATGCGCTTGCTGCCCTGATGCAAGGCCATCCAGATCCTCGTTCAAGGCATCGATACGTTCGGCCACGCTCTCGAGCTGGCCGGTCAACTCGGATTCCTGGCGCTGGATATCCGCATGCAGTGCCGCCATCTCCTGCTCCAGCTGCGCTTGGAGCTGCCCGTCGCGATCGGCGAACTCCTCCGCCAGGGCGGCCTGTACATCCTGCCGGATGTCGCCCAGCTCATCGAAGCGTCCCTGCCATTCCGACAGCTGCTCGGCGGTGCGCTGGCTTGTATCGGCCACCGTCTCGATTCGGGTGGCCAGCGCCTGGCGCCCCTCTTCACCGGCCCGCTCAAGCGCATCCACCGACACTTGGGTAGCGCTCAACAGGGCTTCCCGGTAGGCCGCCTCCTCGGCCATGGCCTCCAACTGCGCGGCAACACCAGCGAGGCGATCGTCCAGCTCATCCAGCCGGGACTCATCGATGTCGGGGGCCTGCTCAAATTCCAACTCCAGATTCGCCGTGCGCGCAGCCAGGGACTCGCTGCGATTCTCCATCGTCGTCAGGCGCGACTCGATACCTTCCAGGCGGTCGCCCCTGCCTCCTCGGCATCGAATCGGGCATGGACATTGGACATTTCACCGGTCAGTTGACGTAGTTGATCCTCGAAGCGCTGATGTTCCTGCCAGGCGAACCAGGTCACCGCCCCAAGGGCAATGACCAGCAGGAACACAATCAGCCGCAGCGGCCAGAGCCTGGGCATCGGCTGAGATGGCCGCCGTGCCCGCGTCAGGCTGGTGTCCGGGTCGGGGACGATGGGACGTCGCTCGGGCGGACGCGCGTCTGGCATGGCAAACTCCTTTCTGCAAAGGCGGCAGGCGCCCCATTGTAAGCAGGGAAACAGCCTGTACGCACGCTGTTACCTCAACGCGAAGAAGTCTGCGCGGGATCGGCACGCCGACCGATGCCTCGGTAGGAAATCCCCCAGCTTGCCACATGGGAGGGGTCGTAGATATTGCGACCATCCAGCAGCAGGCCCTCACGAAGCTGTCCCGCGAGCCTGGCCCAGTCCGGGTTCCAGTAGTGTTTCCATTCGGTGACCAGCATCAGGGCATCCGCACCCTCGCAGGCAGCGTAGGGGTCGGTATCGAACAGCTCCAGCAGGGGATGGTCGCCGACTTCGGCGCGCAGCGCTGCCGTGGCGGCGGGGTCGTGCAGCCGCACCCTGACGCCCTGAGCCCACAGAGCCTTGAGCAGCGTCAAGACGGGGGCATGGTCGATGCGTGCCGATCCCGGCTTGAAGGCGGCGCCCCATATGGCCAGGGTGCGCCCTTCCAGCCGACCATGGAAATGCGTCCAGAGCTTGCGAAACAGCGTCTCCTTCACCTGTTCGTTGATATCCAGTACCTGCTCCAGCAGTGCCGAATGGCGGCCACTGGCCTCCTGGACATTGGCCAGCCGCATCAGGTCGCGTGAGAAGTTGGGTCCGCCGAAACCGCAACCCGGGTACAGGTACTCGTAGCCAATGCGCGAGTCGGCCCCCATGCCCTGACGAACATGCTCCACGTCCACGCCCAGACTATCGGCCAGGCCGGCGATCTCGTTCATGTAGCTGATCCGCGTCGCCAGCATGCCGATGGTGGCCAGCTTGGTCAGCTCGGCCGCTCGGCGCGGCATGCGCTGCACAACATCGCGACGCCGATTGAAGGCGCGTAGCAATTCACGCACCTGGCTTCGGCGCGATCGTCATCGCAGCCCAGCAGCCAGCGGCTGGGGCGAGTAAAGCTTGCCCAGGCGCGCCCCTCCTCCAGCATGTCGACCAGGGCTACGGCGCAGCGCTCCGGCGATCCCAGCCGTGACTCCAGGCGCTCGGTTTCACCTACCGGGAAGGTGGAGTTGTTGACCAGCATCAGCGTGCCGCCGTGCCTTGCGGCGGCCTGTTCCACCAGGTTGCCGGCCTCTTCTCGCTGCTCGGGAGAGAGGGCGAGCCAAAGGATATCGATGGCCCCCGGTTGCGGAGTGTCACTGCCCTCTACGGTCAGGGTGCCGAGCTCACGCCCTTCTTGAAGGCCGGCCATGAGGTCAGGCTCGCGTCTTAACCAGTCGGCTTCCAGCAGGCGGGGCCAGGGCATCGAGGCATGGGGCACCCAGTGCACCTGATGCCCTACCCAGGAGAGGGCGGCGGCAGCCGTGGCGGCAGCCAGCTCACTTCCATGAATCTCGAGTCGCATGGCGGTTACTCCGGCTGGCTATAGCGGGAGAGGAGTGCGCGAAAGCCCTCGCCGAAGCGCGGGTGGCGGCGGCCATAGACCAGGGTGGCTTCGAGATAGCCGAGCTGATGGCCGCAGTCATAGGTCTTGCCCCGCATTCGCCAGGCGTCGACGCCATCGGTCTGGCGCAGCGTCTCGATGGCATCGGTGAGCTGGATCTCATTGCCGGCGCGGGAGGCGTTTTCGCCAGGAGGGCAAAGATGCTGCCCGGCAGGATATAGCGACCGATGACGGCGAGGTTGGAAGGTGCCTCGTCGCGCGACGGCTTCTCGACCACGCCATTCAACGGACAGGATTCCCCCGCTGACGGCGCACCGCCCCGAGGATCCACGATGCCATACTTATGGACATTCTCCCATGGCACCTCTTCCACCATCAGCTGGGAGCGACCGCTGGCCTCGAAGGCTTCGATCATACCGGCCAGGTCGTTGTGCTCGAGGCCATCGTCATCCACCAGGACGTCGGGGAGCAGCACTGCAAAGGGCTCGTCGTCACCGATCACGGGGCGGGCACAGAGCACCGCATGACCAAGGCCCAGGGGCTCGGGCTGGCGGACGCTGATGATGTTGACGTCCTCGGGGACGATGGCTCGCAGCTCGTCGAGAAGATCCTGCTTGTCCTTGGCCTCGAGGCTCGCTTCGAGCTCGAAGTGCTTGTCGAAGTGGTTCTCGATGGCACTCTTGCTGGCGTGTGTCACCAGGACGATGTCGCGTATCCCGGCGGCGACGGCTTCATTCACCACGTACTGGATCACAGGGCGATCGACGATGGTGATCATCTCCTTGGGAATCGCCTTGGAGGCCGGCAGGCAGCGTGTTCCGAAACCGGCCACGGGGAGAACAGCCTTGCGAATCATTGTGCCTTCCTTGTCGCTTGAGTCGGTTGAAATCATGATACACCCGGGCCACCGATGATTCCGTCATGGGAAAGCCCGGGTTGCTGCGGGTACAATAGTGCATGATACCGAAGGTACTGAATGTTGCCAGGGTGCCGACCAATTCACACGGAGATATACCATGAGCGCTAGCCTCCATCACCACAATGTGGATCAGGCCGAAATTGCCAAGTTCGAGGCACTGGCCAGCCGGTGGTGGGACCCGCAGAGCGAATTCAAGCCGCTGCATGACATCAATCCGCTGCGCCTGGATTTCATCGATGCGCGCTGTGGCCTGGCGGGACGCCAGGTCCTCGACGTTGGCTGCGGAGGCGGTATCCTTGCCGAAGCCATGGCCCACCGGGGGGGGCGTGTCACCGGCGTTGACATGGGCCAGGCGCCCCTCGGCGTGGCCCGGCTTCACGCCCAGGAAAGCGGTGTCGAGGTGAGCTATCGTCAAGCCAGCGCCGAGGAAATGGCCGCTGAACATGCCGGCGAGTTCGACGTGGTGACCTGCCTGGAGATGCTCGAGCATGTGCCCGATCCCGGCTCCGTGATTCGCGCCTGCTCCACCCTCGTCAAGCCGGGCGGACACGTCTTCTTCTCGACGCTAAACCGAAACCCCAAGGCCTATACCCTGGCGATCCTCGGAGCCGAATACCTGCTGAATATGCTTCCCCGCGGCACCCATGACTACCGCAAGTTCATCCGTCCCTCCGAGCTCGCCGGCTGGTGCCGGGAAGCGGGCCTGGAAGTGCGCGAACAGAGCGGCCTGGTCTACAACCCGTTGACCCGCCGCTATCGGCTCTCGGCACAGGATGTTTCGGTCAATTACCTGATGCACTGCCGCCGGGAGACAACCTGATGCAGCTGCCGGATGCGCTGCTGTTCGACCTCGACGGCACCCTGGTCGATACCGCCCCCGATCTGGCGCGCGCCACCAATGCCCTGCGTGCCCACCATGGGCTGGATCCCCTGCCCTATCCGGTGATTCGCGCCCAGGTCTCCAATGGCGGTAGCGCCCTGGTCATGCTGGCGCTGGGGCTGGAAAAGACCCACCACGGCCACGAGGAAGCCCGTGAGTTCTTGTTGGCGGCCTATGGCCAGACCGTGGCGGAAGAGAGCCGGGTCTTTCCTCCGCTGGATCGCTTGCTGGTGAGCTGGGAGTCCATGCGCCGGCCCTGGGGTATCGTCACCAACAAGCCCCGCGCCTATGCGGCGCCCTTGATCGACGCCCTGGGCCTGATGCCCGGCGCCCTTCTCTGTGCCGATGACCTTCCCGTCAAGAAGCCATTCCCCGAGCCGCTGTGGGCCGCCGCCCAGGCACTTGATGTAGCGCCGGAGCGGTGCTGGTATATCGGCGATCACCTGCGTGACATGCAGGCAGCGCGCGCCGCGGGCATGCCGGCCATCGCCGTGGGCTACGGCTATATCGAGGAAGGGGACGACTATCGCGACTGGCCGGCCGATCTCTGGTTCGAGACCAGCACGGCGCTGGTTGACACTCTGCTTCCCTCCCCCGCGCTCTGATTCCGGTATCTCGCGCGGTATCCAGCCCAGATCATGACGTCAGGGGCTAGGACTTCGGGGGCTGCGCGTCGAAACGCTCGCCGTTATGGCCCTGACTGTCGGGGCCCATCAGCCACAGGTAGGTGGGCATGATGGCCTCTGGCGTGGGCAGGGTCTCGGGATCTTCGCCCGGGTAGGCATTGGCCCGCATCGTCGTGCGTGTTGCACCGGGGTTGAGGCTGTTGACCCTCAGTGTGCCGATGTGCTCGACCTCGTCGGCAAGCACCTCCATGAAACCTTCGGTGGCGAATTTGGAGACCGAGTAGGCCCCCCAGTAGGCACGCCCCTTGCGCCCCACGCTGGACGAGGTGAAGACCAACGAGGCGTCCTTCGATGCCTGCAATAGCGGCAACAGTGCCTGGGTCATCCATACCGGTCCGTTGAAATTGACCTGCATGACCTGCTCCCAGAGCTCGGGATTGTACTGCTCGAACGGGGTTATCCGCCCCAGCAGGCTCGCATTGTGCAGCAGGCCGTCGAGGCGGCCGAACTCCTTGTCGAGCATCTCCGCCAGGTCGTGGTAGTCCTTCAGCGTGGCGCCTTCGAAGTTGAGCGGCACGATCGCGGGCTGAGGGTGCCCGGCTGCCTCGATCTCGTCGTACACCTTTTCCAGCTTGCCCAGCGTACGCCCCAGCAGTATGACCGTGGCCCCATGGCGGGCAAACTCCAGGGCGGCCGCACGGCCGATACCGTCACCGGCCCCGGTGACCAGAATGACACGTCCTTCAAGCAGATCGGCTGGCGCCTGGTAGTCGATCCTGCAGCTCATCACGGCTCCTCGGGCGGGGCCAGTCCTTACAGGGACTGGCGTAGAAAATCATTGGCAAGACTGGCAGCGCTGCTGTCGGGGTAGTCATCCCTCACCCGCTCCAGCAATTCACGGCTTTCGCCGGGCTCTCCCTGGCGGGCCTTGATCAGGCCGAGCTTGTAGAGGGCATCGGGCAGCTTGCTGCTCTGTGGGTAGTTCTGGATGACCTGCTGGAAGGCGGCTTCGGCCTCGGCCAGATTGCCTTCGGCGGAGTGGAGCTCTCCCAGCCAGTAATGGCCATTGGCCGTCAGGTTGTTGTCAGGATGGTCAGCCACGAAGGCTTCGAAGGACCGGATGGCGTCCTGGAATTCGCGTGCCTGCACCTTGGCAAATGCGTCCTGATAGGCGGCCTGGGCATCGGCGCTTACTCCACTTGGCGAGGGGGCTTCGGCGACCTGGCGAGCGGACTCCTCGTCGACTTCCGGGCGAGCTTCGATACCGGCACTGCCGGCCATCAGGCGCTCGTCGAGATCGAGGTACTGCTGGCGCGTCTGGTTACGCAGTTGCTCCAGCTGGTGGCGCAGCTCTTCGATCTGGCCGCGCAGCTGCTGGATTTCACGCTGGTGCTCTTCCACCTGGTTGAAAATGACAAGGCTTCCCCGGGACTCCTCGCGCACTTCCGCCTGATCCATGAAGGAGCGTGACGGAGAGGCGGTGAGGTCCTCGACCACGGGGCGCTGTTGTGCAAAGGCTAGGCTCATCACGGACAGCGGGAGCACCAGGCTCCCGCGCCGCACAGCCTTTTCAGACTGTGTCTCATGTTCGACTCCATTGGCGCACCATCGCGCCGGCTCGATCAGTAGGCGAAGACCACACGGCGGTTCTGGGCGTACGCGTCATCATTGTTGCCACGCACTGCCGGGCGCTCTTCACCATAGCTGACAACTTCCAACTGGGAGGGAGAGACACCCTGAACCTCAAGGAAACGCTTCACGGAGTTCGCGCGACGCTCACCGAGGGCCATGTTGTATTCACGGGTGCCACGCTCGTCGGTGTGGCCTTGCAGCACGACGCGAGCGTTGCCGTTGGAGCGCAGGTAGCGGGCATGGGCCACCAGCACCGATTCGAATTCAGGGCGAATATTGTCGCGATCGAAGTCGAAGTAGATGGTACGGACTTCGGGGATGCGGCCGTCGGCCTGCTGACCGGCACGATCGCCATTGGCACCGACACCGACACCAGTACCGCTGACCTGCCCGCTACCTGCTGCGCCGGTACCGACTCCGCCGTTGCGGGTGCCCTCCATAGACCCGTCCTGGGTTCCACCGGTGCTGGAACAGCCGGCCACGAGCGCCAGAGAAAGGGCGAGCGCCAGGCTCCTGGCATGCGACTTGAATTGCATCGTCAAACTCCTTGAAGGATTCAAATGACACGGATCATAGAGCATTAATTCAGAAACGGTGACCACGCGGGTTCGCGTACGTCACCCTGTGCCGATGGCAGCCGATAGGAAGCACGTCCGTCAGCCGACACCGCCCCCAATACCCCGCTGTTACCTTGCTGGGTGGCAAAGATTACCATGGTCCCGTTGGGTGAAACACTGGGCGATTCATCCCAGCGGGATTCACTGATGACGACCAGCCGACCCGACCCCAGGTCCTGCCTGGCGATCTGGTAGCCATTGCTGCTGCGGTGCACCAGGAAAATGGATTCACCATCGGGAGCAAAGCGCCCGCGTGCGTTGTAGTTGCCGGTAAACGTCAGCCGCTCTATCTCGCCACTGCCCAGCGTATAGCGATAGAGCTGGGGACCACCGCTGCGGTCGGAAGTGAACAGGAGGCTACGCCCGTCCGGCGACCAGCTCGGCTCGGTGTCGATATTGCTGTTGTTCGTGATGCGCTCGAAGTTCCGCGACGCCACGTCCATGATGTAGATTTCCGGCTGGCCGTCCTTGGACAGCGCCATGGCCAGCCTGCGTCCGTCCGGCGACCAGGCGGGGGCGCCATTGATCCCTTCGAAGGACGTCGCCCTGACCCGCTGCCCGGTCGCCAGTTCCTGGATATAGATGGCGGGTCGCTCTGTTTCGAACGAGACATAGGCGAGCTTGCGTCCATCCGGCGACCAGGCCGGTGAGAGAATCGGCTCCCGCGAACTCAGAACTTCCTGGCTGTTGTGCCCATCGGCATCCGCAACATAAAGGGCAAACCGCATGTCGTCGCCGGCACCCTGGGCCGTGACATAGGCAATACGAGTGGAGAAGGCGCCTCGAATGCCGGTAACGGCCTCGAATATCTGATCGCTGATGTAGTGTGCACCGCCCCGCAGTTCGTTGCGACTGGCGGTCACGCTTTCACCCAACATGCGGCGGGAGCCGCTGACATCCATCAGCTCATAGCGAATGCGGTAACCGTCACCTTCGCGACTGACGCGTCCCACCACCAGGTAGCGCACATCCAGTCCGCGCCATTGGCCGAACTGGACCTCGTCGCCGCTGCTGGGCCGGTCGTACATCGCCTGGCGGTCAAGGGGTTCGAAGTAGCCGCTTCGCTGCAGATTATCGCTGATAATCTGGGCTACATCCTCGGGCAGACTTTCGCCATCGGCGGCGAAAGGAACCACCGCGATGGGTGTAGCACGGTCGCTGCCGCGGGTGATCTCAATGGTCAGGTCGGCCTGTGCCAGCGTGCTGAACATCAGTAGCAGGGCGCTCAGCCAAGTCATCATCAGGGCTTTCATCAACGTACATCTCCCGGTCGAAACCGCAGATTGAATTGTCGGAAGTCACGCTGCGCCGTAGCGGGCAATTCGCGCAGCTCCCCGAACGGTGCGGCGGCTTCCACTGCCTGTATGGCAGAGCGGTCGAAGCTGCTATCACCGCTGCTCTGGATAATACTAGTGCCAAACAGTTCGCCAGAGGGTCCCAGTTGGACCTGAATAGTGGCCTCCAGGTTTCCTGTTGCACCCGGGGGAATCACCCAGGCCTGTTCTACCGCCCTTCGCACCAGGTTGATGAAGCTGTTGGCCGCCTCCTGGGCCTGTCGCGCATTGGCTACGGCTTCGCTCTCCCCCTCTATGGCGCGATCGAGGCCCTGGCTGGCCTCTTCCGCAGCTCGTCGTGCCTCCTCTTCACGGCGGCGCTGCTCCTCGGCCTCCCGTTGACGACGGGCTTCCTCTTCYGCCTGGCGCTGCTCCTCGGCCTCCCGCTGGCGGCGGGCTTCCTCTTCCGCCTGGCGCTGCTCCTCGGCCTCCCGTTGACGACGGGCTTCCTCTTCAGCCTGGCGCTGCTCCTCAGCCTCCCGCTGGCGGCGGGCTTCTTCTTCAGCCCGGCGTTGTGCTTCGGCTTCCTGGCGGCGGGCTTCCTCTTCGGCCTGACGCTGCGCCTCGGCAGCCTCCTCCTGCTGGCGCTGCCGCTGAGCTTCCTGCTCTTCCCGCAGCTGTGCCTGGCGCTCGGCCTCCTCGGCACGTCGCTGGGCTTCCGCTTCTGCGGCGTCCCGTGCTTCTTCCCGCTGGCGCGCCTCGGCTTCACGGGCGGCTTCACGTTCAGCGGCTTCCTGTTCAGCCTGGCGAGCGGCTTCTTCTGCAGCCTGCTCTTCCTCGGCGCGTTCGCGAGCCTCGGCCTCGGCCTGCTGAGCCTCCTCTTCGGCCTGGCGGGCCGCTGCCCGTGAGCGGGCTTCCTCTGCACGCTGCGCCTGATCCGTCGTGGTTTCGGTGCTGACCAGCGTTGCCTGTACGATGGAGCTGGTCTGGGGGGCTTCCGGCTGGCGCTGCGGTAGCGTGACCACACTGAGCACCACTACCAGGACGTGCAGGCCGACGGCGAGAACCGTTGGCAGCCCATAGCCAACGGGTCGATACGGCTGTGTGGGCGCGCGCTGGTCATCTCGAGCCATGGCGTTATCTTTCTCCTCAATCACGCGGCGGTGGTTCGGAGATCAGCCCGACATTGGCCACGCCGGCCACTTGCAGGGTACTCATCAGGTTCACGACCTGGCCGTAGGGCACTTGACGGTCTCCACGCACCATGACCGGGGAGCCTGGCCGACGATCCAGCAGGATCAGCACCCTGTCGGAGAGCTCATCCAGCCCGACCGGGATTTCGTCACCGCCGACCATCAGGAAATACTCACCCTCCCGGTCCACCGATACCACGATAGGCTCGTTCTCCTCATCGGAGTCAATGGGCTCGGAGGTCACCTGGGGCAGTTCTATCTGCACCCCCTGGGTCAGCATCGGGGCGGTGATCATGAAGATCACCAGCAGTACCAACATGACGTCGATAAACGGCACCACGTTGATCTCGGCCATTGGCTTGCGCCGACCATCACGATTGAAAGGTCCTTGCATGGGTGCGGCTCCTTCAGGCAGCGCCGGCTTCGCTGCGTCCCTGCAGATTACGGTGCAGGATGGAGTGGAACTCCTCGGCGAAGTCTTCGTACTTGCCCAACAACCGGCTCGACTCGGAGGAGAGGCGATTGTAGAAGATGACGGCGGGGATAGCCGCGAACAGGCCCATGGCCGTCGCGATCAG
>NZ_AZQX01000054.1:0-6194 GCF_000568385.1 Halomonas sp. BC04 | reverse complement strand
CAAGGGTCGTGCGTTCTATGAAGGAGACCTGGCCGACAAGATCGACGCTTTCTTCCGCGAGCACGGCGGCCTGCTGCGCAAGGAGGACCTGGCGGCCTACAAGCCGGAGTGGGTCGAGCCGATCGGCACCCGCTACCGCGGTCACGATATCTGGGAGATTCCGCCCAACGGCAGTGGTCTGATCGCCCTGCAGGCCCTGGGCATGCTCGAGCGCATGGGTGAGGAAGGCCGGGATCCGGTGGAGACCCTGCATCGCCGCATCGAAGCCACCAAGCTGGGCTATGTCGACGGCCTTCGCTACGTTACCGAACGCGACGCCATGGGCCCGAGCGTGGACCAGCTGTTGGCCGACGACTATCTCGTCGAACGCGCCGGCCTGATCGGCGAGCAGGCGCTGGACCCGAAGCACGGCAATCCGATCAAGGGCGGCACCGTCTACCTGGCCACCGCCGATGGCGACGGCAACATGGTTTCGTTCATCCAGAGCAACTACAAGGGCTTCGGCTCGGGCGTCGTGGTACCCGGTACCGGCATCAGCCTGCAGAACCGCGGCTGGGGCTTTTCCCTGGACCCGGCGCACCCCAACGCCCTGGCGCCCGGCAAGCGCACCTACCACACCATCATTCCCGGCTTTATCACCCGGAATGGCCAGGCGGTGGGGCCGTTCGGCGTGATGGGTGGCTACATGCAGCCCCAGGGCCACGTGCAGGTGATCACCGCCATGCTCGACGACCACATCAACCCCCAGGCAGCGCTGGACATGCCGCGCTGGAAGTGGACCAAGGGCAAGACCGTCGAGGTCGAGCCGCATTTTCCCGACCACCTTGCCCAGGCGCTGGTGCGGCGCGGCCACGACATCGTCAAGATGACCGACACCCTGAGTTTCGGCCGCGGCCAGATCATCCTGCGCGACGGCGACAGCGGCGTGCTGTGCGGCGGCACCGAACCGCGCACCGACAGTGCCGTGCTGGCCTGGTGAAACCTGCAGTTCCAGACCCGGCGTCAACCGGGTCCTTGTTAGACCATAACCGGAGAAGCCAAATGCTGACACCCAACAAATCCAACGTCACTTCACGCAATTCCTTCCGCTGGGCCGCCACGACCCTTGCCGGTGTCTCCCTGGCAGTCGGTGGTATTGCAGCCACTGCCCAGGCAGACGACTACCCCAATAGCGCGGTTGAATTCATCGTACCCTGGGGGCCGGGCGGGGGCAGCGATGTGCTGATGCGCCTGGTCTCGAACCATATCGAGCCCCACCTTGGCCAGCCGATGCCGGTGATCAACATGCCCGGCGTCAGCGGCACCACCGGCCTTACCGACCTTGCCGACCGCGATAACGACGGCTACACCGTCGGCCAGGTACACGATGGCTTCATGGTCTCTCACCATACCGGCTTGACCGAATACAATTGGGACGACTACGAGCCGATCGCCGCGATCACCGCCTCGCCTCAGTACCTGACCGTCAGTGCCGATAGTCCGTGGGAGACCTTTGAGGACTTCGTCGAGTATGCCCAGGACAATCCCGGTGAGATTCGCTTCGGCGTGACCCTCGGCGGGGTGCCGCATATTCACGGCGCCATGATCGAGGAGGCCGAGGATCTCTCATTCCGCTACGTTGGCTTCGAAGGCACAGGGGAGCGTATTCGCTCGCTGGTCGGCGGTCACATCGACGCTGCCATGGGCGACATCGCCTCCAGCCTGCAGTTCGTCGAGAATGAAGACCTGCGCTTCCTGGCCGTCGGCCATACCGAGCGCATGGCACAGACCCCTGACGTACCTACCTTCGCCGAGCTCGGCTACGAAAATCTCAACCTTTCGATCCTGCGTGGCCTGATCGCCCCCCTGGGCACCCCCCAGGATCGTATCGAGGTGTTGGCCGCCGCCGTCGAGGCGATAGCCGCAGACGAGGCGTTCGTGACCCGCGTCAATAACGCCGGTGCAGAAGTCCAGTTCATGGGACCCAACGAGTACCGTGAGCATCTTGAGGCCCTCGACGCCACCATCGAGCGTCTGGCTGGAAACCTGCAGCAATGAGCGAGGCAACCTCCAGCTCCCGGCCGCAAGGCCGGGAGCCCGACGCTTCCGCCGAGCGGGCCAGGGCGATCAGCCATATCGTCTTCAACCTGGCGCTGCTGGGTATCGCCGCGGTGATGTTCTTCCACGCCGGCAACCTGCCGTCGTCGGCCTGGGAGCTATCGGCTCGGGCAGTTTCCCGCGCATGATGCTGGCCGTCCTGGCACTGCTCAACGTCATCATGATCGTCAAGGAAGCGGCCAAGCTTCGGCATACCACGGCACTGGCCAGCGGCAGTATACGCGCCTGGCTATGGCAGCATCGCCTGGCATTCGGCGTACTGGGGCTTTTCACCCTGTATGCCATTGCCGTGCCGCTGTTCGGCTTTCGCTGGGCCACGCTGCCGTTCGTGCTGGCCTGCCAGGTGCTTCTCGGCGCGCGACGGCCACGCCAGATAGCCATTGCCGTGGCCATCGCACTGGTGATGTCGCTGGGGCTGGACGCTCTGTTTCGGCACGTGTTCACCATTTCCTTGCCACGCGGCGCGCTGCTGTAACGCCTGCGGCGTCCGACAAAACCATTCGCTGACCCAGGAATGCGCTCATGATGGAATCCATTCTGGCAGGTGCCGATCAGCTGTTTACCCTGCCAACCATGCTGACCATGCTGGTGGGGGTGGTAGCCGGGGTGATCACCGCGGCCATTCCCGGCTTCACCATCACCATGGCCATCGTGCTGGCACTGCCGCTGACCTTCACCATGCCGGCCTTGCAGGGCGTCGCTACCCTGCTGGCTGTGTATATCGGTGGGTACACCGGTGGCATGATCAGTGCCGCACTACTGGGCATCCCCGGCACGCCGTCGGCACTGGCCACCACCTTCGACGCTTACCCCATGGCACGCCGCGGCGAGCCCGGCCGGGCCCTGGCGCTTGGCATCTGGGCCTCATTCTTCGGCACGCTGATCAGCTCCATCGTGCTGATCATTGCCGCCCCCCCCCTGGCCATGATCGCCGTCAAGCTCGGCCCCTGGGAGTACTTCTCACTGGTGGTGTTCGCCCTGACCATCGTTGCCAGCCTGGTAGGCCGCTCGATGCTGCGCGGCCTGCTGGCCGGGGCCATCGGCCTGATCATCGCCACCGTGGGCGCTGACCCGCTGATGGGCGTGACACGCTTCTCTTTCGACCTGCGCATGCTCTCGGCGGGCATTCCCTTCCTGATCGTACTGATCGGCATCTTTGCGGTCAGCCAGCTGCTGCGCGAGGTAGAGGACGCCGAAGAGGTCAAGGCCGGCAAGCAACTGATCGACAGTCGCATCAGCTTCAAGCCCTGGGCGGCGATGCGTGAGGTACTCTCCTACCCGTTCAACCTGGTGCGCTCGTCGATGGTGGGGGTCTTCATCGGCGCGGTACCCGGCGCCGGCGGAAGCATCGCCAACCTGCTGGCCTACGATCAGGCCAAGCGTGGCTCCAAGCACCCCGAAGCCTTCGGCAAGGGAGCAAGCGAAGGGGTGATCGCCTCGGAGTCGGGCAACTCGGCGACTTCCGGCGGCGGGTTGATCCCGATGATCGCACTGGGCATACCCGGAAGTGCCGTGGATGCGGTATTGATGGCAGCGTTGATGGTCCATGGCATCGGCGTCGGGCCGCGCCTGATCATGGACCACGCCGACACGGTCTACGGCATGTTCATGGCGATGTTCCTGGCAGGCGCCATGATGCTGGTGGTATGCCTGCTCAGCATGCGGCTGTTTCTCAAGGTCACCAGCGTGCCCAAGTCGGTCATCGTGCCAGTGGTGCTGACCTGCTGCATGGTCGGCGCCTTCGCGCTCAACAATCGCATCACCGATATCTACCTGCTGCTGGGCATCGGCATCTTCGGCTATATCCTGGCCAAGCTCGATTATCCGCTGGCACCGCTGGTGCTGGGCGTGATTCTCGGCCCAATTGCCGAGACCAACCTGCGCCGTGCGCTGATGACCAACGAGGAGTGGACGCTGTTCTTCACCCGACCGATCTCCTTGGCACTGCTGACCCTGGCCGCACTCTCGATCCTGCTGGCGCTGCGTTATCGGCTCAAGCAGCGCAGCCAGAACCTGGCGGAGGACTGACCCCAGGTCGCACAGCAACGAGGAGACCCAATAGGCCCTGCAGCCAGCAGTGGCAGGGCCTTGAGGGCCCCTCGGCCTCCAACCAGAGCGCTCCGGCACTGGTCTGCGCACTGACAATGCTCAGGCCAGTGCCGTACTGGCCTGGTAGCCCCCAAGGCAGCCACGGTATACCATACTTGGTGATTGTAAGCCGTGGCCACCTCCCTCCCTCACGCCTGACCGACTCTCCTTACCGCCTCCCCGGCGGCATCTTGATCCCTCCGCAAGCCCTCCTTCGATCGCTTTCGCCCCGCCTACTCACTGCAATTAAGGGCTTTTCCGGGTTCCTGCGCGGTCATGCCGCTATCCGGGCGCTGCCAAAATTTGATCCAGGTCAGAAAATCCCTTGACAGCATCGGCGGGGTGAAATTAGTCTTGCCACATGGCTTTTGGTATACCATGAGCCAAACAGGAAGGCAGAGGCCCACAACATCAATTGTCACTGCACTTCCCTGACTCCCGTAGGCATACCAATAAAACGGGCCATTGGCTGAAGCAGCCAATACCCAGGCAACCAGGAGAGATCCCCATGGCCGAACTGATGAATCGTGACGAATTCCGCACCGCCCTCGAAGAAGCCATCAAGGGCAAGAGCGCCAACAAGGCACCGTTCAGCGTGGCATGGGCCAGCGGCAAGCTGGACCGCTCCCACCTCGCCAAGTGGGCCGAGAACCACTATCACTACGTTGGCCCCTTCGCCGACTACCTGGCCTACATCTACGCCAACACCCCGGAGAAATTCACCGAGGCCAAGGACTTCCTGCTGCAGAACATGTATGAGGAAGAGCTCGGCGGTGACCGTCATACCGATCTGCTGATCCGTTTCGCCGAGGCCTGCGGCACCACTCGCGAGCGGGTCGAGAACCCCGACAACATGTCGCCCACCACCCGTGGCCTGCAGAGCTGGTGCTATGCCGTCGCCATGCGCGAGCACCCGGTGGTCGCCGTGGCCGGCCTGGTGGTTGGCCTGGAGTCCCAGGTGCCCTCCATCTATCGCAAGCAGACCCCGACCCTGCGCGACAAGTATGGCTTCACCGATGAAGAGGTGGAGTTCTTCGACCTGCACATCGTCTCCGACGAGATCCACGGTGAGCGCGGCTATCAGATCGTGCTCGAGCACGCCGACACCGTCGAACTGCAGCAGCGCTGCCTGAAGATTTGCGAGATCGGCGCCCAGATGCGCCTGCTCTACACCACGGCGCTCTACTACGACTACGTGGCCAGCGACCTCCCCCTCTCCGAGCTCGACCTGGCGGCCTGATACCAGCCGTTTCGGTTCGTATCTCCGCACGATGCCTGCCGGCCCAGGCCGGCAGGCATCGGTCCCAGGAAAGAGGGCTCCAATGATCACACGAGGTGAGCTTCTTGGATAACGTCACACAGTTTCTCAATTACATCGACGGCAAATGGCAGCCTTGCGGCTCGGGCTCGACCTTCGAGAACCGCAACCCGGCAAACCAGGACGACCTGCTCGGCCAGTTCCAGGCCTCTTCCGCGGAAGATGCACAGCAGGCCATCGCAGCAGCCGAGAAGGCGTTCCCCGCATGGCGGGACACGCCCATTTCAAAGCGCGCGAAAATCCTCAACCAGGCGGCGGATTATCTGGTCGAGAATATCGAGCAGTTCGCCCAGGAGCTGACCCGCGAAGAGGGCAAGCTGCTCGCCAACAGCCGCGACGAGATCGCCCGCTCGGCCCAGACCCTGCGCTTCTACGCCGTCGAAGGCCAGACCATCACCGGCGAGACCTTCCCCCAGGACGACGCCAAGATGCTGGTCTACACCCAGCGCGAACCGCTAGGCGTGGCAACCATCATCACGCCCTGGAACTTCCCGATCTCGATTCCGGCAAGAAAGATTGCACCGGCCCTGATAACCGGCAACACCGTGGTCTTCAAACCCTCGTCGGATGCGCCGCTGATCGCCTATCGCCTGGCGGAAGCGCTGCACCATGCCGGCGTCCCCGAGGGTGTCTTCAACTTCATCACCGGCAGCGCATCGGCCATCGGTGAAGACATCACCGCGGCGCCTGC
>NZ_AZQX01000053.1:0-15241 GCF_000568385.1 Halomonas sp. BC04 | reverse complement strand
CGCTGGGGGCCTGGCTGTGGCTGGTGTGGCAGTGCCGGCGGCTGGGAGCCGGGGGCACGCTGCCGGCCGGCGTGGTAATCGGCAGGCACTTGCCGGGGCTGCTCGGCGGTATCGGCAATGAGGTAGTGGCGCTGGGGGCGGGGGCGTACCTCGGCTATCTCAGCGTGGCCTTGATGGACCCGAACCAACTGGCCGGGCTGGCGTCGCTGCTGGTCACCCTGGGAAGCTGGCTGCCATTGCTGGCGCTGCTGGTGATCGTGGTGCTGGCCCAGGTCGGAGTGAATCCCATCATCAGCGTCACCTTCCTCACCAGCATGGTATCGCAGGTCGAGCTGCCCGGCATCTCCGTGCCGCTGCTGGCGGCGGCGATGCTGGCGGGCTGGTCGCTGACCATGGTGTCGTCGCCGTTCACGGCGGCGATGATGATCATGTCGCGCTTCACCGGCATGTCGGCGGGGCGCATCGGCCTGCACTGGAACGGTGTGTTTCTCGCCGCCTCCCTGCTGACCGCGGCGCTGGTGCTGCGCCTGGTGAGCTGATGTCGGCCTGGCCCCGCCGGAGCGGGGCCGCACTGTAGACGCGTTCAGCCGACGGTGACGCCGCCGCACACGAACAGGGTCTGGCCGGTGATGAAGCCGCTGTTCGCATCGCAGAAGAAGCTCACCGCCTGGGCCACGTCCTCGGGTTGCCCCATGCGCTGCACCGGGATGTTGTCGACGATGCGCCGTGCACGCTCGGAGTCGGGCGGGTTGTTCTGCCAGAAGGCCGTGGTGGCGATGGGGCCAGGGGCGACGCAGTTGACGGTGATGCCGTCACCGGCCAGCTCCAGTGCCCAGGTGCGCGCCATGGACTGCAGCGCCCCCTTGGTGGCGCTGTAGAGGCTGCGCGCCTCCTTGCCCAGCACCACGCGACTGGCGTTCATGACGATGCGGCCATGGTGGCGATCGCGCATGCCTGGCAGCAGGGCCTGGGTGCAGACCATCGCCGAGCGCACATTGAGGTGCATCAGGGGGTCGAAGTCCTCCACCCGGGCCTCGTCGAGCAGCGCTGGCGCGACGATTCCCACGTTGTTGACCAGGCAGTCCACGGCGTGGGCCTCGACGATCTCGGCCAGCACCGTGCGGGTGGCCTCCACGTCGCCGAGGTCGACCCGGCGCGCATCGGCCCTGAGCGACTCAGCCTCGGGCTCGACGATGTCCAGCACGATGGTGCGGTAGCCGTCGCGTTGCAGGCGCAGGGCGATGGCCTGGCCAATGTTACGGGCACCACCGGTGACGACGGCACAGGATTCGGTCATGTCGGGTCCTCAACAGAACGGCGGGTTGTGGCGCTGATGGCGGGTCGCTACCATTGTGCGCATTGCGTACATAAGTTCGTCAAAGTCAAAGGTTGCGCCCCGCCCAGGCTCGCCTCAATGCGACCTTCGTCTCGGGCGGCGATCGGGCGCCTCACGTCAAGGAGAACCGCATGCAGCAACAAACCCCCATTGTCGTGGTGGGCGCCGGCACCATGGGCATGACCCTGGCACGCCTGATGGCCACCCGGGGCATGCCGGTCACCGTGCTGGATATCGACGGCACCAGATTGGCGCGCTGTCGCGAGGCCCTGGCAGGTGATGAAACGCTGTCGAGCCGGGTGGGTTTTGCCCAGGACTGGCCGTCGGTGGGTGCTGCGAGCGTCATGATCGAGAGCGTAACCGAGGATCTTGCCCTCAAGCGTCGTGTCCTGGCCGAGGCCGAGCGGCACCTGCCTACCACGGCGCTGATCATGACCAACACCTCGGGCCTCTCCATCGATGCGCTGGGCGAGGACATGTCGCACCCGGAGCGCTTCCTAGGCGCCCACTTCTTCAACCCCGCAGACCTGATTCCCGCCGTCGAGGTGGTGCCCGGGAAGCTCACCCATGACGCCACCGTGGCCCGGGCATGCCAGCTGCTGAGGCAGCTGGGCAAGCGGCCGGCCGTGCTAAAGCGATGCGTGCCGGGCTTCGTGGCCAATCGCATCCAGCACGCCCTGATGCGCGAATGCCTGTCACTGCTGGAGCAGGGGGTGGTGGAACCCCAGGCGCTGGATGACATCGTGCGCTACTCCATCGGCGTGCGGCTGGCCATCAACGGCCCGCTGCGCCAGCGCGACCTCAACGGCCTGGACACCCACCTCAACATCGCTCGCTACCTCTATGCCGAGCTCGAGGATCGTCATACGCCTTCCCCCCTGCTGGAAACCCACGTTAGCGAAGGGCGACTGGGGCGAAAGAGCGGCAGGGGATTCTTCGAGTGGCCGCAAGAGTGCGCCGAGGCCCAGCCGCAGCAGGAGCGTGAGCTGCTGCGGCGACTGCTGACGCTGCTGGATGAGGAGAGCGCTTCTTAGACCTTGGTCGTGGCCTTCCTTCCCTGCGATCACGGAAAGTGCCATGCCCTTCAAGTAACCCACTGATTCTAAACAGGTGGCAATCGGTGGGTCACGGTTGGGTCAGGCCGGACCATCGGTGGCGGTTTGACTCAGGCGTTTCGGGGCAGTATTTTGTTCGTTATGCAAATCATTGTACGCATAACGAACAATCAAGACGTCTAATGAAGAGGGCAGAGCAATGGCCGAGTTCCTGAGCCTACATGACGCGGTGGCACGCTACGTGGAAGATGGCGCCACCGTGGCCATGGAGGGCTTTACCCACCTGATCCCTTTCGCCGCCGGTCACGAGGTGATCCGACAGCGCAAGCGCAACCTCACCCTGATCCGCATGACGCCGGACTTGGTTTACGACCAGATGATCGGTGCCGGCTGTGCGAAGAAGGTGATCTTCTCCTGGGGCGGCAACCCCGGAGTGGGCTCGCTGCACCGCCTGCGCGATGCAGTGGAGAAGGGCTGGCCGCACCAGGTCGAGATCCTCGAGCATAGCCATGCCGCCATGGCCTGCGCCTTCGAGGCGGGGGCCGCCGGACTGCCGCTGGCGGTGCTGCGCGGCTACGTGGGCAGTGAGCTGCCCAGCGTCAACGATCAGATCAAGTTCATCGAGTGCCCCTTCACCGGCGAGCGTCTGGCCGCGGTGCCCTCGGTTCGCCCCGACGTTTCCATTGTCCATGCGCAGAAGGCCGACAGCGCCGGCAACGTGCTGGTGGAGGGCATCGTCGGCGTGCAGAAGGAAGCCGTGCTGGCGGCGAAGAAGAGCATCGTCACCGTGGAGGAGATCGTCGACGACCTCACCACCCAGTCCGACTACCACCCCAACGCCTGCATCATTCCCGGATGGGCGGTCAGCGGCATCGCCGTGGCCGAGAAGGGCTCGCTGCCCTCCTATGCCCATGGCTACTACCCGCGCGACAACGCCTTCTACAAGGAGTGGGACGCCATCGCCCGCGACCGCGACACCTTCACCCGGTGGATCGAAGAGAACGTCATGAATGCAGGGGGGAATGCCTGATGAGCCTCGACTACACCTCCGCCGAGATGATGACCGTCACCGCGGCCCGCGCCCTGGAGAACGGCATGACCTGCTTCGTGGGCATTGGCCTGCCCTCCGAGGCGGCCAACCTGGCGCGGCTGACCCACGCCCCCGGCGTGGTGCTGATCTACGAGTCCGGCACCCTGCAGACCAAGCCCGACGTGCTGCCGCTCTCCATCGGCGACGGCGAGCTGTGCGAGTCGGCGCTCACCACCGTCTCGGTGCCGGAGATGTTTCGCTACTGGCTGCAGGGCGGCAAGGTCGATGTGGGCTTCCTGGGCACTGCCCAGGTCGACCGCTTCGCCAACCTCAACACCACCCTGATCGGCGACTACCGCGAACCCAAGGTGCGCCTGCCGGGCGGGGGCGGGGCACCGGAGATTGCCACCTGTGCGGGTGAGGTCTTTATCACCCTGAAGCACTCCAAGCGTGCGTTCGTGAAGGACGTGGATTTCGTCACCACGCTGGGCTTCGGCCGGGACGGCAAGGGCCGTGACGGCGTACCCAACATCGGCAAGGGCCCGACCCGGGTGATCACCGATCTCTGCGTGATGAAGCCCGACCCCGAGACCAAGGAGCTGGTGGTCGTCTCGCTGCACCCTGGCGTGAGCGTGAAGATGTGACCGAGGCCACCGGCTGGGAGATCCGCTTCGCCGACCAGCTCGAGGCCACGCCCGAGCCCAGCGTGAAGGAGCTCGACGTCCTGCGCGAACTCAAGGCCAGGACCGCCCGCGCCCATGCCGGCCAGTAGGCCGGACAGGAGATAATGATGACCGACGTATTCCTTTGCCATCCGCGGCGCACCGCCATCGGCCGCTTCGGCGGCACCCTGGCCAGCGTGCGCCCCGACGATTTCGCCGCCACCCTCTTCAAGGCGGTGCTGGCCGAAGTGCCGGAGCTCGACCCGGCGGCCATCGACGAGGTGTTCATGGGCTGCGCCAACCAGGCCGGCGAGGACAACCGCAACGTGGCACGCATGTCTTCGCTGCTGGCGGGCCTTCCGGCCAGTGTACCCGGCACCACCATGAACCGCCTTTGCGGCTCCGGCATGGACGCGGTGGGCACCGCCTTTCGCGCCATCAAGGCCGGCGAGATGGCGTTGGCCCTCGCTGGCGGCGTGGAGTCCATGTCCCGCGCCCCCTATGTGCTGGGCAAGGCCGACGGTGCCTTCTCCCGGGGCCAGAAGATCGAGGACACCACCATCGGCTGGCGCTTCGTCAATCCGCTGATGAAGAAGGCCTACGGCATCGACTCCATGCCGGAGACCGCCGAGAACGTGGCCGAGCAGTTCAAAATCTCCCGCGAGGACCAGGACGCCTTCGCCCTGCGCTCCCAGCAGAAGGCCGCCGCCGCGCAGAAGGCGGGCCGCTTCGCCATCGAGATCACGCCCATCGAGATCCCGCGGCGCAAGCAGGAGCCGCTGTTGTTCGATACCGACGAGCACCCGCGGGAGACCACCCTGGAGAAGCTGGCCGGCTTGCCCACGCCGTTCCGCGAGGGCGGCAGTATCACTGCAGGCAATGCCTCCGGGGTCAACGATGGTGCCGCCGCCATGCTGGTGGCCAGTCAGGTTGCAGTGGACAAGCACGGTCTCAAGCCCATCGCGAAGATCCTCGGCATGGCCACGGCCGGGGTCGAGCCGCGCATCATGGGCTACGGCCCGGTACCGGCGGTGCGCAAGCTGCTCGAGCGCACCGGCGTGTCGATGGACGAGATCGACGTGTTCGAGTTCAACGAGGCCTTTGCCGCCCAGGCGCTGGCCTGCACGCGGGATCTCGGCCTCGCCGACGACGACCCGCGGGTCAACCCCAACGGCGGCGCCATCGCCCTGGGCCACCCGCTGGGCATGTCCGGCGCGCGGCTGCTGCTCACCGCCGCCCACGAGCTGCAGAAGAGCGGCAAGCGCTATGCGCTGTGCACCATGTGCGTGGGCGTGGGGCAGGGCATTGCCACCCTGATCGAGCGGGTTTAACGGAGGTTTTACCATGGCATTTCTGAACATCAACGGGCGCTGTGTCGCCTATTGATGTTCGGCAGTAAGGCCACCCGCTGGTGGTGCTCGCGCACCCAGATGGCGCGTACCGGTGCTGAATCATGCGCCCGGCTGTGCGAGATGATGGGTGTACCGATTTCCGCGGCAAGCTGAAGGAGCCGTTCGCACAGCACCAGGGCGCTGGCGTGCATCTGGTCGGAGGCAGCGACGACATGGCCACGCCGCCTGCGACCCTCGAAGCCTTGGCTGCCGAATGCGCGGTGCCCCTCTCGCGCTCCTTGACGGCGTGGGACATGTTCCCTCCGTGGAGGTGCCGGTGCTATTCGCCGAGAAGCTTCTGGGCGCGCATAAGAAGGCATAGGTCTTCCGCCTGTGACGGCCAACAACCACAGTTCAACCAAACACGCCTGGGAATCGAAATGGCGTGATACGAGGTCATCATGTCAAATCCCTGCATCATCTGTGTCGCCATCACCGGGAGCCTGCCGCGCAAGGAAAACAACCCGTCGGTGCCCATCACCATCGAGGAGCAGGTCGAGAGCACCCAGGCAGCCTTCGAGGCCGGGGCCACCATTGCCCACTGCCATGTGCGCAATGACGATCAGACGCCCAGCTCGGACCCGGAGAAGTTCGCCAGGTTGATGGAAGGCCTGAAGAAGCACTGCCCGGGATGATCATCCAGCTTTCAACCGGCGGGCGCTCGGGAGCGGGGGAGGAGCGCGGTGGCATGCTGCCACTCAAGCCCGACATGGCCAGCCTCTCGGTGGGCTCCAACAACTTCCCCAACCGGGTCTACGAGAACCCCCCGCAACTGGTGGAGTGGCTCGCTGGTGAGATGGTGAAGTACGACATCAAGCCCGAAATCGAGGCGTTCGACTTGTCGCATATCCACCAGGCAGTGGAGCTCTCAAGGCAGGGTACTATCAAGGGGACGCTCTACGTGCAGTTCGTGATGGGCGTCAAGAATGCCATGCCGGCGGACAAGGCGACTTTCAATGTCTATATCGAGACGCTGAAGCGGCTGGCACCAGACGCTCAGTGGTGTGGCGCCGGCATCGGACCCAACCAGTACCTGCTGAACGAATGGTCCATTGCCGCCGGCGGCCATACTCGCACCGGCCTTGAGGACAACGTGCGCCTCGACCGCGATACCCTGGCGCCCTCCAATGCGGCCCTGGTGGAGCGCACGGTTGCGCTGTGTGAGAAGTACGAGCGCCCAGTGGCCACCTGGCAACAGGCGCGGGAGATATTGGGCCTAGTGAGTGGCTGACGAGGAGGATTTTACGACCCGTATGCATCAGGCTGAAGCTAAAAGGCCTGAGCCCGGTACATTACAGGACTCAGGCCTTGGGCGCCGGCTGAATGAACTGTCCAACTATTGGGGGTCAGTTCACAATCGCGGGCCCTTTGTAGAGTGCATCCTGAGGTGGGGGCCTCAGGCGGCTTCCGTCCCCTCCCGGAAATGCTCATAAGCATGGTGGTAGAGCACCCCGGCATAGCCGTTGCGCTGCATGATCTTGAGAATCTTGGCGGGATCGCCGTTGTCGAGGGCCTTGTGCAACTTTGCCCGCTGCTCGTCATCGAGATCTTCGTACCAGTGGTAGGGTTCGCCCTTGGCGTTGCCATCCTCGGCCTTACGTACCAGATCGATTTCGATGCGCCCACCATGGCGATATAGTATGTCGTAGCCCTCCTGCAGGTGGACCGACGGGACATCGCTCGGTTTTTCCAGGCCTTCCAGCACGTTGTAGTAGTAATAGCTCAGCGGTTGCATGTGGCTCCTCCAGCGGTACGCCGTTGCTCAGACATCCATTTCAGCTTTCCTGGCTCCATCCTGCCTGAGGCATGGCGGCTAGCTCAATGGGAAGATTGTAAGGCATCCGCACACTCCCTCCTCCCGGCGGGAGGCTTTCGGCTCTTTATAATACAAAGAGCTAATAGAAGCGCATGCCGACCCTGACGACCTTGTCCCCTTCCACTTCGCTCACGACCCAATGAATGCCGTGCCATGCCACGTCATCGCCGATGACGGGGTGGCCGCCAACGCGCATCGAAATGAACTCGCCCAGTGTCATGTCTTCTTCACCCGGGGTGACGGAAATGCCATATGCCTTGGCAATTTCCCCCAGGCGGGCATCGGCATCCAGCGTGAAGGGTCCGAAGAACTCCTTCTCCTGCTTCAGCTTGGCGTCGCCGTTGAACAGCTTGTTGAGGGCGGCCAGGTCCTCATTGCGACCGATGACACAGATGACGTCGCCTATCTTGAGTTGCGTGCTGCCTTTTGGGTGCAGCATGGCGTGCTCGCGGAACAGGGCAGAAATCAGCGCACCGGAAGGAAAGCGAAGCAGCCGAATCGGCACGTCATCCAGGCTCGGGTTCTCGACCCGGTATACGAACATCTCGTAGTCGTTCTCGGGCAGGATGCCGAGCGGCCCCCGGTGGTTGGGCGCCGTGGCCTGGGGCAGCTGCACCTTCATCCAGCGGGCCATCAGGGAGATGGTGCCGCCCTGGATGAGCAGCGACATCAGCACCACGCCAAAGGCGACGTTGAAATAGAGCGAGGCGTTCTCCACTCCGCCGATGAAGGGAAAGATGGCCAGCACGATGGGCACCGCCCCGCGCAGCCCAACCCATGAGATGAAGCCGAGTTCACGCCAGCGGAACTTGAAGAAGGGCTTGATGGCAATGAGTACGGCCAGTGGTCGGGCCACGAAGATCAAGGCAAGCCCCACCAGGAAGGCGGGCAGGGCGTATTCCAGCAGGTCGCTCGGGGTGACCAGCAGCCCCAGTACGAGGAAGAGCCCGATCTGGCTCAGCCAGGCCAGGCCATCATGCACGGGAAGAATGAAATTGAGGTGTCGCCCGGGCTGGTTGCCGATCATCAGGCCGCACAGGTAGATGGCCAGGAAACCGCTTCCACCCAGGGCGCTGGTGGCGCCGAAGACGAAGAAACCCATTGCCAGGGCCAGTAGCGAGTAGAGTCCGGGCGCCAGGTCGACCCAGCGCAATAGCTTGCCCGTCAGCCAGCCACCACCGATGCCGATCACGATACCCACCCCGAACTGCTGGATCAGGAACAGGGCGGTCTCGGCGATGCTGCCGATGTCGCCGGCCAGGATCTCGATGAACATGATGGTCAGGAAGATCGCCATCGGATCGTTGGTACCGGACTCGATCTCGAGGGTGGCACCGACCCGCTCGTTCAGGTTGATGCCACGACCGCTCAGCATGGAGAAGACCGCCGCGGCATCGGTGGAGCCGACGATGGCACCGACCAGCAGCCCCTGGATCAGGGTCAGGTCGAAGGCCCACATCGCGACCAGTCCTGTGATGCCGCTGGTCAGGAAGACCCCCAGGGTGGCAAGGGAGAGCGCCGGGCGAAAACCGGCGCGGAATGTCTTGAGGCGAGTGCGCAGGCCACCGTCGAGCAGGATCAAGGCCAGGGCCAGGTGCCCGATCAGGAACGCGATGGAGTAGTCATCGAACTGGATGCCGAGCAGGCCCTCCTCGCCCGCCAGCATGCCCAAGCCCAGGAAGATGATGAGAAGGGGGAGGCCGAACAGCGAGGAGAGCCGACTTGCCAGGATGCTCAAGGCCAGCAGGGCGCCACTGAGCAGGAAAAGGGTGTTGATGAAGTCCATGCGGATGCCCCTCGATTGGCAACCCTGGCCAGAGCCCGAGCGGCGTTTCCTTGTGTTCAGTGGCAGATTCGGGAAGCTGCTGCGCTGGTGGTTAAGGCGAAAGAAATTATTTATGTAATTGATCTAGAATAACTTTTTGTGTTACTTCGCGTCAAGGCGTGACGAGCCGGGCAACGCTGCTCGACTGTCCCTCGGCTAGCTGCTGGCATGCCGTACACAGTAACACCGGGGTCTTGGTAAGTCTGACCCAATAGGTGGTCGGTGGCGGCTATGGCTTCACGCAAGGAAAAATTAGCACGCTTATCAAGAAATACTTATGCTTGAACCAGGCCTTCTGTCCGCAATGGAGATAGCGCATGGCTACCCAAATCACGACTTCCAGCAGAGCAGATGGCATTACGCTGCTGAAGATCAGCTGCCCCGAACGACGCAACATCCTGGATGAGGCGAGCTACGCCCAGTTGATCGATGCGCTCGCCTCGGCGGAGGCGGACGATGGGGTCAAGGTCTTGATCATCACGGCAGCGAGAACTGCTTTACCGCAGGCAACGACCTGGCCAATTACAAGGCGCTGGCAGAGGCGACGGAGGTGACGGCCATCACCTTCCTGCGCCGTCTGCATGCCTTTTCCAAGCCTGCCATCGCCGCCGCGGAGGGGCTCGCCCTGGGGCTCGGCTCGTCGATCCTGCTGCACTGCGATTTCGCCTACGCGGGCAATTCGACGAGGTTCTACCTGCCCTTCATCAATTTTGCCCTGACCCCCCTGGGTGCCACCACCCACCTGTTGCCCAGGCTGGCCGGCAACAAGTCGGCCACTGAAATGCTCATGCTTGGCAAACCCTTCTCCGCGTCCCGCGCCTGTGAGTTGGGCCTGCTGACCGATACCACCCCCGACGGGAAGGCGCTGGAGCAGGCGATCGACTGTGCCACCCGCCTGGTCGCCAAGCCCTTCGATGCGCTGCTGGCCACCAAGGCGCTGCTGCGTGAGAGCGACGCCGAGGCGATCGCCCATGCCTTCGATCGGGAAGAAAAGCAGCTGCTGGAACGGTGTCGCTCCACGGAAGCCCAGGAAGCCATAGACGCTTTCTTTGCCAAGAAAGGCAGCCACTAGCGGCAGGCTGCTGGCCGGCCGGCTTCCGGTTCGGGTGGCGTCATTGATCGGGCCGGGTTGCTGCCGCTCGCAACTCCTTGCTGATCTGCTGTACTGAAGGCAAGAACAACCATGCTGAGAGGGGGCGGTATGCAGACACTTCATGTGGCAGTGGACGAATCGACACGCTCCTTGCAGGGCATCGCACTGGGCGAGCTGCTTCATCGCCAGTGGGGCGGCACCATGACGCTGATTTCCGTGGTGGCGTCACCCGAGCAGGCGGATAAGCGCCGGGCCGCGCTAGTAGCCGCGCTGGACCGGCAGGAACTGGGGAGTCACCGGGAGTCGCTCGAGATAGTGACAGGCGATGCCGCCGAGGTGCTGGCCGGCCTGGCATCCGACCCTGGCAAGGGGTTGCTGTGCATGACCTCCCATGGGCGCCGACCGGCACCCGAGTTACTGCTCGGCAGCGTGGCGGCAGAAACCGTGCGGCGTGCTGGTGCCTGGTAGTGCTTGGCGGGCCCCAGTTCGATCCTGGCAGGCATCAGCGCATCGATACCCTGATGGTCTGCGTCGATGGATCGCGCCCAGCCGAGTCGGTACTCGAGCCCGCTGTCAATCTGGCCAGGCGGCTAGACGCCAGGCTGCAACTGCTGCATGTGGTCGAAGTCGAGTCTGATGTAGCGTCGGCACTGCCGGGTCACGCTGGCCATGGTGACATCATGGAGTCGGGGTATGTGCAAAGCCTGGCCCGCCGCATTCGTGAGGCGGACGGGTTCGAGGTGGACTGGGAGGTACTGCATGGGGACAACCCGGCAGTGGCTATCCACCGTTACCTGTCCTCTTGCACCAACGTCATGGTGGTCATGACCACCCATGGCCGCAGCGGTGTATCACAAGTGGCCGCAGGCAGTGTCAGCCGCGACATCTTGCACAAGGCCCACTGTCCGGTGGGGGTGATGCGCCCGGTGAAAGGGAAGTGACGGGACCGTCACCGCCTCTCGGCCGGCAACGCCCAGATATCACTTCTCGTCCCGGTCGCCCGGCTTTACCTCGTAGTCGCCCTCCAGCACCTGCTGTTCATGGTGGGAGTCGCCGCCAGCCTGGGTGCGGCGATAGTGGGTTTCCCGATAGTGATAATCGGTGCCGACATCGTTTGCCTGTTCGGCGCGCATCTGCTCGAGGCGCTTCTTCATGCGATAGCGGACGATGGGCAGCATGGCCCAGCCGATCAGCAGGAAGAAGAGGCCCAGTACCGTCCCGACGATCAGCAGCATGCCGAACAGCAGCCAGGTCAGTATCAGTTTCAGCCCGCCGAGTGGACCGCGCGGGGTCTGCCGCGCCCGGGCACGCCACTGCTGGGCGGCGTGCCAGGCGGCGTTGCGGCGCGGGTCGTTGGGGTCGGTCATGGACATCTCCAGCGAGAGCATGTCGTCACCGCCGAGGGGTGACGGAGGTGAGTGGCTCTCCCTTGGAGGCCACGGCGGTGTAAACGTTCCTGGGTGCGTCACGCTACCACGTCGCTTCTGCCACGGTCGTTTTTTCACGGGCATTTGCTCTCACGGGCACGCCCACCCAGCGCACTACAGCATCCGCCACAGGGCGGCGGTAACGATCCCGGCGGTGATCGCCGGCAGGGGCTTCTGCAGGGCCAGCATGACAAGGAGGGTGGCGACCAGTGCCATTCGGGCGCCCAGTCGCCGTAAACGGCCATGGGGGTGATCACCGCGACCAGTACCGAGCCGGCCATGGCGTTGATGAAGCGCTCTACCCTGGGGCCGATCGGTACCCGCGACATGACGAAGACACCGCCGGCACGGGTCAGGTAGGTAATCAGGGCCATGATGACGATGGCGGAAATGGCCCCGGCCAGCGTGGCGGGAAGGGTCATGGCGTCTCTCCTTTCCGCGCTGGCAGCAGGACACCCACGAGTCCGCCTGCCACTGCGCCGACGATGACATGGGCGTGATCGGGCAGCCATGTCATGGCCGCCAGTGCGGCCAGTGCCGCGGCAGCCCAGGGCAGCAGCATCGACAGGTCGCGTCGGCCGCCCACCAGCATGGCAAGCAGGAAGCAGCCCATGATGACGTCCAGGCCGAAGCGTTGCGGCTCCTCGATGCCGCTACCGAACAGCACGCCCAGCAGGGTGCCGAACAGCCAGGTGACCCACAGTGCGATGCCCCCGCCCACCAGCATGCCGACATTGGTCTTGCCCTTCTGGTAATCGGCGGCGGCCATGGCCCAGTTGGAGTCGCTCATGACGACCACGCTGGCGTAGCGCTGGGCGGGTGGGAGGTGGGCTAGCCAGGGCTGGATGGCGGCGCCCATCAGCAGGTGGCGGGCATTGATGGCAAAGGTGGTGGCGATCAGCGGCAGCAGCGGTATCTCGGGGCCCACAGCTCCAGGGCGGCGAACTGCGAGGCGCCGGCGAAGACCAGGGCGCTCATCAGCATCGCCTCGAGGCCGGATAGGCCGCGGGAGAGGGCGGCTACGCCGAAGGCCAGGCCGAAGACGACCACGAACAGGCACAAGGGGGCCATGCGCCGGATGCCGACGATGATGCCGGCCAGGTCGAGCTGGGCATCCTGGGCACCTTGTCCGCCCCGGCTCATGCGTGCCACGCCTCGGCGACGATCTCGTAGCTTCTCAGGCGGTCCTCTGCCCGGAAGACGTCGGTATTGAGCATCAGTTCATCGGCACCGGTCGTTTCGAGGAAACGCTCGAGACCGGACTTCACCGTCTCGGGGCTGCCGATGATCGCGGCGCCCAGGAACTGCTCGACCTGGGCTCGCTCCATGGGTGACCAGTCGAGGGCTTCGACCGGTGGCAGCGAGCGCGTGCGCCCACCTCGTACCAGGTTGAGGAACTTCTGCTGGGCGGTGGTGGCCAGGTACTGGGCTTGCTCATCGCTTTCGGCAGCAATCACCGGCAGTCCGACCATGGCATGGGGCCTGTTGAGTGTGTCGGAGGGTCGGAAATTGTCCCGGTACAGACGCAGTGCCTCATGCAGGTAGCCCGGGGCGAACTGGGCGGCGAAGGCGAACGGCAACCCCTCCCGGGCCGCCAGCTGGGCGCTGTAGCCGCTGGAGCCGAGCAGCCAGAGTGGCACGTGGGTGCCCTGGCCCGGTACGGCTCGGACCCGCTGCCCRGRYTGKGTCTCGCCGAGAAAGCCCTGCAGCTCGGYCAGCCGCTGGGGGAAGTCATCGACGCCGGCGCGGGGGTCGCGATGCATCGCCTGCATGGTGGCCGCGTCGGAGCCCGGGGCGCGGCCCAGGCCCAGGTCGATGCGGTCGGGGTAGAGCGTTGCCAGGGTGCCGAACTGTTCGGCCACCACCAGGGGAGGATGGTTGGGCAGCATGATGCCGCCACTGCCGACCCGGATGCGTGAAGTGGCGCCGGCGATATGGCCGATCAGCACGGCGGTGGCAGCGCTGGCGATGCCGTCGAGGCTATGATGTTCGGCCAGCCAGTAACGGGTGAAACCGAGCCGTTCGGTCAGCTGTGCCAGGCTCACACTTTCGTGAAAGCTGTCGGCAATGGTGCCGCCCTGGCGGATTGGCGCCAGGTCGAGCACGGAGAGCGGGGTGTCGGCGAGTCGGGGCATGGTCGGGGCCATTCGATAATTGGTTAGCCTGCTGTGTATTACTCCAACATCAGGGTAATGGCGGGAATATGCAATGCCTGATGAGAGAAAACGACGACAGTGGCCTGGGGGGCTGGCGAAGCCAGGGGGCTTTCGAGGCTTCTCGCTGTTTGTTGCAATACAGTAGTCAGGCGAGAGCGCAGGCCTTAAGCTCAGCAAAAGGGTGAAACTGGACTTCAGCCATGTCTCTCATCGGATCGAACCGCGGCAGTTCTCGCCGGGGGGCTACCCGCCGACGGAAATTCACTCGCCAGCGGCGGCGAGGCTTCGATCATTGGCTCGACCGCGCGGTCGATATTGTCGTGATCACCGCCCTGATAGTCGGCGGTGTGGCTCTGGTGCTGAGCCTGTTGCTGTAATGTGAGGTGGTATGCGCTTTCTGTTGACCCTTGCCCTGCTGGGCATGGTGGCGGCCATTGCCTGGTGGCAGCTCGAAGCGCGGATTCCCCCTCAGTGGCACCCGTGGCAGCCGCTGTCGGTGGATGACCCCCTGACCCCGGTGACGAAATGGAAACTGCATCGCCTGGGCGATCGCCGTGACGACTGCCTCACGGCGCTGGGGACGGCACCCGAAGGGGCACTGCGGATGACGCCGCTGGATGACCACGAGCCGGTCGAGGGCTGCCCGCTGGAAAACGTGGTGCGGGTGCATGGCAGTAGTGTCGACTTCAATGGCAGCTTCGTTGCCGCCTGCCCACTGGCGCTGGCCTGGGTGATGTTCGAGCGCCAGCGCCTGCAACCCGCTGCCGAGGCGCATTTCGACACTCGGGTGGCCCAGGTGGAGCACTATGGCAGCTATTCCTGTCGACGGGTCTATGGCCGAGAGGATGGCCGGATGAGCGAACATGCCACGGCCGAGGCGCTGGATGTGGCGGCATTCCGACTGGCGGACGGGCAGCGCATTTCCCTCCAGACGCACTGGGACGAGGAGGATGAGCGAGGCGCCTTCCTGCGCGAAGTTCGCGACGGCGCCTGTGATCTCTTCGGCAATGTGCTGGGCCCCGACTACAACGCTGCCCATGCGGATCACTTCCATTTCGGCATGCGGGGCTACCGGCTGTGCCGTTGATGCCGGCCTCCCGCTTACGGTCGCATGCGGCCTCAAGCCCCCGTACACTGGTTCCATCCTCCAAGGTCGCTGAGTAAGGAGACCGATGCTGGGATTTCTCCAGGGTTTTGCCTATGGGCTCTTCGTCACCTGCCTGCCGTGGCTGCTGGTCGGCATGGCCAATCCGCGCCTGGCGGTTCCCACCGACTCCCCCAGCCGCCTGCAGGTGGTCTTTCGCTACTGCCTGTTGATCCCGTTCCTCAGCATGCTGTTGTGGCTGACTTCGCTGTGGGGTGGTTTCGGACCCAGCCTGGGCGGCTGGCTGGCGGGCCTGGTCGCCGTTCCCGTGGCGCTTCCCCTCGAGCGTGCCTGGCGTCGCTGGCG
>NZ_AZQX01000052.1:0-8075 GCF_000568385.1 Halomonas sp. BC04 | reverse complement strand
CCAGGCCTCGCGGACCCGCATGAGGTCGGGCCCCAACCCGCGCAGCCAGSCCTCGGAGGGTAGTCCTCGCGGGCGTCGGGGTTGGCGACGAGGCGAGCGAGCTGGACCTGAAGGTGGCGCAAGGGGGTGAAGAGCATTCTTTCGAGCAGCAAACCCACCAGGAAGATGGTGCCACCACCGGAGAAGCAACCCAGCCAGAGCACCAGCCGGGCCAGCCCCTGGGGCTGGAACAGGCTATCCAGCCAGGCGGCAAAGATGGCGCCGCCAAAGATGCTGATACCGCTGAGAAGCAGCCACAGCCCGATCAGGCGCTGGCGCCTGGGGAGCTTGCCACGCATCATCAGGCATCCTCGGCCAGCAGGGACTTGACCTTCTCGACCAGCGCCTGGGTCGAGAAGGGTTTGGTCACGTAATCGTCGGCCCCCAGGGCGAGTCCCTTCTCCTTTTCCACCTCGCGACCATGGGCCGTCAGCATGATGATTGGCAACCGGGCATGCTGTGGATCGTTACGCAGTTGTTCCAGCACGTCGAAGCCACTGATGCCGGGCAGGCTGATATCGAGCAGGATCAGATCCGGCGGCGTTTCGGCAACGCTTTCGAGTGCGCTTTCGCCATCCTCGGCGGTAATCACATCGAAGCCGGCCTGCTGCATCAGGAACTCGATCGACAGAACGATGTTGGGTTCATCGTCCACCACCAGCACCTTGGCCATCGGCTACTCCTCATATAGTGTCTTTTATACGTTGTTACCGATCAGTCTAGTGGGCGCGGGGATGCCGGCAAAGACGACCTTGGGCCAAACTGGCATGGGCGTTGGAGTGCACCGGTGCCATTTCCTGATTCGAATCCATTTTTTTCAGAGAGAGTCTCTCGATGATACGTGTTCACCATCTGCAGAATTCACGCTCACAGCGCGTGCTATGGCTGCTCGAAGAACTCGGCATGCCGTACGAAGTGGTCGAATATCGACGCGACCATCAAACGCTCCGGGCGCCAGCATCCCTCAAGGCTATTCATCCGCTGGGCAAGTCGCCAGTCATTTCCGATGAGAGCCGTGATGGCCGCGTTGTGGCTGAATCGGGTGCCATTCTCGAGTATCTGCTCGATCAACATGATCCCGAGTCGCGGTTGCGCCCCTTACCGGGCAGTGCTGCCCACGAGCGCTATCGCTTCTGGCTGCATCATGCCGAGGGAACGGCCATGCCACCGCTGGTCATGCGCCTGGTGTTCTCACGGCTGAGCAAGCCGCCAGTGCCGGCATTGGTGCGTCCGTTAGGGCGGCTGTTTGCCAAGGGAGTGGAGCAGCAGTTTCTGGGGCCGGAAATCCGCTCACTCAGAGCGTATTGGGAGTCGGCGCTGACGGAGTCCCCGTGGTTTGCCGGCGAGAGCTTCAGTGCGGCCGATATCCAGATGAGCTTTCCCGTGCTCGCCCTGGCTGGTCGAGGGGGGCTCGAGGGCTACCCGAAGCTGCAGGCATTTCTCGAGCGCTGCCGCGCGCGGGACGGCTACCGCAAGGCGGTAGAGCAGGGTGGTGAATTTCAGATCAATTGACGTTTGGGCTAGCGACTTTCATCGCCGTTCCCCGCCTTGCGGAACTTCGGTCCCAATGGCCCGAGCCACAGCCACACCTGAAGCACGATGAGGATGGGCAGCAGCCAGGTCGGTGCGCCGGTGGTCGACGCCAGGACATAAAAGATCATGTAGGCGGTGATGCCGCCAAGCAGTCCCACGACCGGGAACATGAAGGGGCGCTCATAACCTGGCCGGCGCGTCAGGCGGAACAGCGAGCCGGTGAAGGCACCAAAGGCGGCGGCCATGGCGAAGTGAAGCAGGATCTCTTGCATGGAAGTCTCGTTAAGCTGGGAGCTGATCGATCATTGATGTCAGCGTACCGTGTCCACCATGAGTAGGCCATTAAGACCTTGGACTAGAAGCCTGCCGGAGGCTCGTGGGCAGTGAGGAAAGACCTTTCCGGGGTGATATCCCGAAGTGGCATCCGCGCACAGGCATGGTGAAAATGGCCGTTCCTGGTCTAGGCTTTGGGTGATCCGACGTCACCCTGGATGTTCGTCCTGTCCCTTTCATCCTAGATCAGGCAGTGCCTGATACTGCACGCTCCAGCGCTCGCACAGCATGTGAGCCGACAAGAACCAAGAATCCTTGCAAAGGAGCCGACCATAATGAGCGCAATCGTATTGTTGGTCCTGGGTCTTGCCGCGATGGCGGCGGGGTATTTTATCTACTCCAAGTTCATCGCCGAGAAGATCTATCAGCTGGATCCGGATTTCAGGACACCTGCCACGAGTTCGAGGATGGCGTCGACTTCGTGCCGACCAATCGCTTCATACTCTGGGGGCATCACTTCACCTCGGTGGCGGGGGCTGCTCCCATCGTGGGGCCCGCCATCGCCGTGATCTGGGGCTGGCTGCCGGCCTTTCTCTGGGTGATCCTGGGTACTATCTTCTTCGCCGGTGTGCATGATTTCGGGGCCATCTGGGCCAGCGTGCGCAACAAGGCCAAGTCCGTCGGGGCCTTGACCGGTGACGTGGTCGGCAAGCGTGCCCGCAGCATCTTCATGATCGTGATCTTCCTCGTGCTGCTGATGGTCAATGCGGTATTCGCCGTGGTGATCGCGGGGCTGATGATGAATTTCTCCAGCGCCGTGGTTCCGGTCTGGGGCGCCATCCTGGTCGCATTGATCATCGGACAGCTGATCTATCGCCGCATGCTGACCCTGCCCATGGTCTCGATCATCGGGGTCATTGCGCTCTATGCCCTTATCGGCATTGGCCCTTCGGTGCCATTGCAGATGCCCGCCGAGGTGGCCGGTCTTTCCGGCAACGCGGTATGGATCCTGATCCTCTTCGCCTATGCCGCCATCGCTTCGCTGCTGCCGGTGTGGGTGCTGCTGCAGCCCCGCGACTACATCAACGGTCTCCAGCTGTTCATCGGCCTGATCGTCCTCTACGGTGCCATCCTGTTGCTTAATCCGACCCTGGTGGCGCCGATGGTCAACGACAACGTACCGGCCGGAACGCCCTCGATGCTGCCGTTGCTGTTCGTCACCATCGCCTGTGGCGCCATCTCGGGCTTCCATGGCCTGGTCTCCTCGGGCACCACATCCAAGCAGCTCAACAAGGAAACCGACGCCCGTTTCGTGGGCTATTTCGGGGCGGTGGGCGAAGGCATGCTGGCGCTGGCCGCGATCCTTGCCGCCACGGCCGGCTTTGCCACCTTCGCCGACTGGGAAGCCATGTACACCGCCTTCGGGGCCGGGGGTGTTACGGCCTTCGTCGAGGGCGGGGCCTTCATGATCCACAATGGCCTTGGCCTGCCGGAAGCGACCGCGGCGACCCTGCTCACGGTAATGGCAGCGCTGTTCGCCGGCACCACCATGGATACCGGGCTGCGTCTGCAGCGCTATATCTTCCAGGAGTGGGGCGAGATCTATAACCAGCCCTGGATGAAGAAGAACGCGCCGGCAACCCTGCTGGCGGTGGGCAGCTGCCTGCTGCTGGCGTTCGGTGCCGGTGGCGCCGATGGCACCGGCGGCATGATCATCTGGCCGTTGTTCGGCACCACCAACCAGCTGCTTGCCGGCCTGACGCTGCTGGTCATCACGGTGATGCTGGTGCGCCTGCGGCGCCCCATGTGGTACACGCTGGTGCCGCTCTGCTTCCTGCTGGTGATGACCATTGCAGCCCTGTTGATCCAGCTGCGTACCTTCTTCGAGCAGGGCAACTACTTCCTGCTGGTCGTCGATATCGTGGTGTTGATTGCCGCGATCATGGTGGCCATGGAGTGCGCGTCTGCCCTCAAGCGCTCCCGGGCCGAGATGGCCGAGCAGAGCGACAACTGACAGCGGAGGGTTAGCCTATGCACGACGACCATGACAGCGGTCATGATCCTCGTCTCGAACGGATTCGGGCCTGGCTCGGCCAGGCCCGTTTCTTCGCCGAGGAGGTCTACGCCTCCCGCTATCGTGGCGCGATCGCCCGCGCGCGGCGGGACGAGGATGACCTGTTCATGCTGCTGGTCTTCTCGGAGATGATGGGCGTGCCCAATCCGGCCGCCTACTACACCCTGGAGCTGCAGCCGCTGCTGCTCGAACGCTTCCACGACTGGCACCGCCGCATGGGCATGGAGCGCTCGCCGCTGGATCATTTCAAATGCTGCTGACGCATCGGCTGGGGCGCCGGGGACAGGCCATCGAGGAGGTCATTTGCCAGGGGTGAGGAGCACTGCTCCGAACGGGCTGGCGATGGATGGCCAGCACCGGTCCTGCAAGCGGAGCAGGATGCGAGAGCGAAGCAGGAAAAAGTCGCTTCCAGGGAGGGATTTACAGCGCCCCTGCGGAGGCCTGTCGACGGGTCAGCCGAGGATAACTGCCAACCGGTTATTGGTCTGGAAAATCCATGAAAGAGTTGCTGGAAAAACGCCTGCTATGGGTCGGTGGCAAGGGCGGTGTCGGCAAGACCACCGTGGCAGCCTCGCTGGCGGTCCTGGCGGCGCGTCGCGACCGCCGCGTGCTGGTGGTTTCCACCGACCGGCCCACAGCCTGGGGGACGTCTTCGACCGGGAGCTGGGCGATATCCCCCGCCGGTTGCTCCCGAACCTGGATGCTATGGAGATCGATCCGGACATCGAGGTCGAAGCGCACCTGGCCCGTGTCACCCAGCAGATGCGACGCTATGCCGCCCCGGAGATGATGGCAGAGCTGGAGCGTCAGATGCGCTTGACGCGGCAGTCCCCCGGCACCCAGGAGGCGGCGCTACTGGAGCGGCTCTCGCGGCTGGTGACAGACGACGAGGCCCCCTATGACCTGATCATCTTCGATACCGCGCCCACTGGGCATACGCTGCGGCTGCTGACGCTACCGGAGGCAATGGCCGCCTGGACCGATGGACTCCTGTCCCATAGCCGCAAGTCCGAAGAGCTGGGCAAGGTTCTGTCCCACCTGACGCCCAGGCGGGGCCGCGATGTGGCGACGCCCTTCGACGACCCCAAGGAAGATCCGCTCAGTGACCTCGATGAGAAGACGCGGGATGTGGCCCGTACCCTGATCGACCGGCGGCGGTTGTTCCACCGTGCCCGTCGGCGTATCGAAAACCCGCAGGAGACGAGCTTCCTGTTCGTGATGACCCCGGAACGCTTGCCGATCCTCGAGACGGTGCGTGCCGTCGAGGCGCTGGAAGCGGTGAAAATCCCGGTGGCCGGCACCCTGGTGAATCGGGTGATACCCGACGATGCCGATGGCGAGTTCCTGCGCGCGCGCCGCGAGCAGGAAGCCACCTACCTGGCACGTATCGATGACCAACTGGCGAGGCTCCCGCGGCCACGGCTCCCCTGGCTTCCCACCGATGTCCAGGGAATCGATGTCCTGGAGGGGCTGGCCGATCGGCTGGAGGCGCTGGGTTTCTAACGCCTGTCACCTATATGGGCAGCCTCTCCCGCAGTGCTATCACGGCCTGTCCCAGCCATTCGTTCAGTGCCCGGGTGCTCTGGTTGAGGTGATACGCCCGGGGGACCCAGGCGTGCCACCCTTGTGGCGGCGGGCTGGCGAACTCCGTCGGCGCCGGGACGACCGTCAGCCCGGCGGCCTCGAATTCGGCCACGGCCCGAGGAAGATGCCAAGCCTGGGAGATCAGCGTCACATGGCTGATATCCGCGGCAAGCAGCATGTCGGCGCTGAACCGGGCGTTCTCGGTGGTGTTTCGGCTTTCGCCCTCCAGCCAGCGAACCGGCACGTCGAAGACCTCGCGCAGCGCTGCCGCCATCAGGCTGGCCTCGGCGCTATGCTCGTCGTGCACCCGACCGCCACTGACGAGTATCGGCAGGCCGACGCTGCGATGCAGGTGCGCCCCGTAGGCAAGGCGCCGCCAGGTGGCGTTGGCGGGGGCGTCACCCCAGCCGAACTCCGGTGCATCATAGTCACGGCCGCCCCCCAGGACCACGATGGCTTGCGCGGTCTCCAGCTGGCTGGGTACCGGTACGGGATAGGATTCCAGTCCCTGGCGCAGGGCGTGACTGGCCGTAGGGGTAGAGAGTGCCAGCAGCCCGACCAGGCCCAGCAGCACCGACAGGGCACCGGTCAGGCGCCGCAGGCCGAGCATCAGCCGAGCAATACCAGCAGTACATTGAGGGTGGGTGGCAGCAGCAGGAATTTCAGGTCGCTCATGTCGGTCTCCGGCGAGTCACACGTCGCTGAGCAGTTCCAGCCGGCGACTGGGCCAATGAACCACGGCAGTGCGCTGAAGCATGCGCTTGGCCAGCTGAGGGTGTTCGCGGTGAATGACCTGGATGGCGAATTCCGTGAGGAAATGGGATTTCATTTCTGCACGGGCCCGGTCCACGCCGACCTCCTGATAGGGGGTTGAGGCCAACAGGAGGAAGCCGTCTTCGGGAATGCGGCCTGCCTTCATGTTGGCATCGATAATGGCCGCAGCAGTGCCGATGGGCTCCGAAAGGTCAGGGCTATAGGGTCCGACGATCAAGGCGGTATTGGGCAGGTGCAGGAAGTCGAAGCCGCGGCCCACGCAGATAACCCACTCCCTGTGCTCGATATCGAGCTTGCGGGAGACGCCTCGCAACGAATCCACATGCTGCAGATTGCCTTCCAGCAGTGGCAGCAGGTCGCGACGGATATCGGATGGCATGTCGGGGCAGAGGGCAGTGATCCGGCGGTCAAGGTTGCCAGCATCGGCGAGGTTCAGTTCCCCCATGTCGAGACGGGAATCGTCATCGCCATGCACGATGAGGCGTCGCTGTCGGTTTCGAAGCCACAGACCAGAGGGTAGACATGACGGTGGTCATGGCCGAAAAGTTGCTCGGCCTGGGCACGGATCGCGCGGGCATGGGCCAGGGCCGCCTCGGCGTCACAGTCAAAGCCGGCACAGCCGCGATTTTTCTCACCCCGTGAGAAATGATAGGTGATGATCATCAGCACGCCATGGCCGCCGCGAGTTGCCTCGTACACCGTATCGGCGAGCATTTCGCCCAGGTAGGGCCAGCCGAGATGGAAGATGCCGCCAAGATTGCGAAAGGGCGTGATGATACCCAGCGGTGTACGCGTGGCGTGGGGAATATGAATACGTCCGTCCATGCATTTCATCACCACGATTCGCGTGGGGTGAGCGGCAAGATAACGCTCTCGAGCCAGCCAGGCGGAGGGGCTGCAGAAGGCATCGGCGTGCTCCCGGGAGAGGGCGAGCAGTGCCTCGATTCGTTCTTGAATGGGACGGTCGTGGATGCGCATGGAGCGGCTCGGTCGTTGTTATTGTCGGCTTTCCAGAGTCGCTATCCTCCAATAGCGTGCGCGAATATGCAAAACCGCCCTTGGTCGCAGTCGTGGTTCAGGCGATGTCGACCTTGTCCTTGAACTCGCAGAGATCCTCGATGACACAGCTGCCGCAGCGCGGCTTGCGCGCCACGCAGGTGTAGCGTCCATGCAGGATCAACCAGTGGTGGGCATCCTGCAGAAACTCCCTGGGGACATGGCGCAGCAGCTTGTTTTCCACCTCCACCACATCCTTGCCCTTGGCCAGTCCCGTACGGTTCGAGACCCTGAAGATGTGCGTGTCCACGGCAATGGTGGGCTTCCCGAAGGCGGTGTTGAGGATCACGTTGGCGGTCTTGCGGCCGACGCCGGGCAGCGCTTCCAGCTCGGCGCGGGTGCAAGGAACTTCGCCGCCATGCTGCTCGACAAGCAAGCGGCAGGTCTTCATCAGGTTCTCGGCCTTGGTGTTGTGCAGGCCAATGGTCTTGATGTGCTCCTTGAGCCCGTCGATACCGAGGTCGAGTATCGCCTGCGGCGTATTGGCCACCGGGAATAGCCTGGCGGTTGCCTTGTTCACGCCGACGTCCGTGGCCTGGGCGGAGAGCAGTACCGCTGTCAGCAGCTCGAAGGGGGTCGACCAGTTCAGCTCGGTGGTGGGCTCCGGGTTGTGCTCCCGCAGTCGTGTAAAGATCTCGTGGCGCTTCTGGGCGTTCATCTCGGGGCCGGTTCTCTGGAGGTCAACGTGATGGGGAGTTGTCGAGGGCGGTGCGGGCGTCGTCGAGCAGCCGGCTCGCCTGTG
>NZ_AZQX01000051.1:0-7004 GCF_000568385.1 Halomonas sp. BC04 | reverse complement strand
CTTGAAAATCGAAACGCCTCTGGACTTTCATTCAACAGCACAAGTCGTATTGTGCTTATGGAAATAACTGTCATAATTGCCGTTTCGGCAAGCAAGAAAGGGACATGCAACAACAAACCAACATCGCTGAATGAAGGTCCGGCATTGGACAGGCCATAACTTGCAGCCTCAAGGATCAGGTAAATTAGTGATGGCAAGGCAACGCCTTTCAATATGGCGTATCGATGCTGCCCCATAAGGTACAGCGAGCCAAGAAAAAATTTTAGAAACACACCCTCTCCCTTAACCTTGCCAAAGAAAAATATACCCGCAGTAAGAGCTACCGACACGAGAGCAATTTTTCAATTAATGACCGAGAAAGCGCGACACGCACGCTCTCACTTCATTCTTACCACCTCAATAGCCGCGTCAACACCCTCTTCTGCCAGCTCCTCTAAAACAGCCTGAGCTTCTTCAACCCCTTGATCAGCGGACATTTTATACCAGTAGACGGCCTTATCGTAATCTTGCTCAACTCCCCAGCCGCTCTCATACATAGCGCCTAAGTTATATTGAGAAAGCTCATCTCCTAGCTCAGCAGCTTGATTAAACCATTCGGCTGCCATGGCGTCATCTTGTTCAACGCCTTCACCACTTAAATACAGTACGCCCAATTGGTATTGTGAAGATGCATCTCCTTGTTCCGCCGCCAAACGGAACAGCTCTGCGGACTTCTCATAATCTACGGGCGCACCCCTGCCATAATAGTACATATCACCAAGATAACCTTGGGATTTTGGTAGCCCTTGCTCCGCAGCCTTCTGGAACCACTCTGCAGCTTTCGCAAAATCACGTCTTACTCCCTTGCTATAATAATACATAAGCGCTAGATTTTCTTGCGCTCCGGCTATCCCTTGCTCTGCTGATTGGCGGTACCACCTGATTGCTTCTTGGTAATTTTTTGGTACACCACGCGCATTCTGATACAGCCAACCTAAATTATTCTGAGCTATTGGCTCTCCTTGCTCTGCAGCAAGTTTCAACCAATCAGCTGCTTTCTCATAATCTTTCTCAACGCCTTCACCTCTGAGGTACATTCCTGCCAAGAATGCTTGCGCTTCAGCATTACCACCTTCAGCCAGTGGCGTAAAATGCTCAAGTGCAACAGCGTAATCTCCGTCTCTGAGAGCCTCCCGGCCATCCCCCAAGGAGCCAGCCAAAATTGCTGTGGCGTATAAAACAAAGCCACACGAAAACAATAATATATTATTCTTGATTATTAATTTCATTCTAACTCTCATTCTGCCGCCCTTCAGGCCAATCGGATCCTGGCTGATGTATCGGCCCTACTGCGGGTCGTAGTAGCGGTGACAGTTGTAGGAGAGCCCCCGTCATCGTCGTGCCACCGTCCATTGAAGCGGGTAGGCTGTGAGGCGGCTCTATCGTAGGCGTAACCTGAGTGTGGTCCACATGATAAGCGTAGGCCCGAACCAAGCCATGGTGCTCCATATTATAACTATCTAATAATCGAATTTGAAAAACTCAACATCAGGGGTAATAGAAGAACAGTGCGGAAACAACCGCCACAATCGCTGAAAAATAATATCCAAAAAAGGCAGCATTAACATAATTTTTTTTCATTTTTGGCTTAGCCCCAAGCATGGGAAGAAAAAGCAAGGCGGCAAGAAAAACAGCAAGCCAAGAATTAGATAAATATATATTTACCGGAAAAAAAGCCAAAGCTATGATAGCAAAAACCGCAAAATATTTTTTGACTGTGATTTCTTTTTTAATGTCCATAAAGACCACGCCCCAAAATCTCATCAACAGTGCGGCTACCCTTTTCAACACCGTAGGAGATGTCTCCCATGGTGGCCAAAGCCCCAACCGGGCTAAGTCTCAGACCAAGCCCCACTCTCGAAATCACTCTCGCCTGGTTGTAATCACAATAGTTTTCAGACTGCTTTAGTTCGCGAGCAATTTCGGCATTCACTCGCTCCCTAACATCAGCGTTAGTGAAGTATTCCTTCATTGCCGAGTCTATTAAATGCCCTTCTCTATTAGCATTACGGGCTTCTTCAAGTCCAAAAACACCAACACTTCTAGCAGCATATCTGAAAAATCTTCCTACGCCTGTACCCAGCGACACTACTCCATCAATAGCGCCTTCAAGCGCTCCTTTGCCTTCAGCACAACCAATAATTGCCTCCAACCCCAACGGGTCCACCATGCCCGTCGGGTTGCTGACATAACCATACAGGTTCCTGCCGCCCTTCAGACCAATCGGATCCTGGCTGATGTATCGGCCCTGCTGCGGGTCGTAGTAGCGGTGGCGGTTGTAGTAGAGGCCCGATTCTTCGTCATGCCACTGGCCCTGGAAGCGGATCGGCTGTGAGGCGGTGCCACGTTCATTGGTTACTGCCGCCCAGTCGTCGGGCTGGGCCTGCCATAGGGTCTCGCCCTTGGGTGTGACCAGCTGCATGGGCGTGCCCAGAGCGTCGGTGACGTAGGCGCTGATCTGCTTTGGCCCGTCGTGGCCGGCTTGATCGATTCTGAGCATGGGGACGAAACTGCCCGGCTCATAGACCACGGTGGTGCGTTGTTCATCCTTGGCTTCGTGAACGAGACGGTCGCCGTCCCAGCCGTAGTGGGTGGTGGCGGTAGTGCCGTTGGCGTGACGTACCGTCTTGGCGATGCGGCGGCCCAGGCGTCGTAGCGGTAGCTGGCCTCTTGGGTGGTGCCCTGCGGGCTGGTGCGGGTCAGTCGCACCAGGCGGTTGGCAGCGTCGTAGCCCAGGCTGAGGCGGTCGCCATTCTGTTGTTCGCGCTCGATCAGGTTGCCGGCACCATCATGGCGGTAGCGGGCGCCATTGAGCTGGGTGATACGGTTGTCGCTCTGGGCGGTGGCCGTGCCTTCCAGGCGGTTGCCGGCGGCATCGACCGGGTAGCGGTGGGCGCTGTCGCCGTGCTGGCTGGCGATCAGCCGCCCGGCCGGGTCGTAGGTGTAAGCGATGATCGGGCTGGTACCGCCCTGCCCGGCGCTGCGGAAACTGAGGCGGCCGAGGGCATCGTAGCGGTAGTGCTGCTCGTCCTGCACGCTGCCGGGGCCGCGCAGGCTCAGGCGATCCAGCTGGCCGAGTTCGGTATAGCCACGTTCGAGAATCAGCGGCTGAGGCTGGCCGACACTGGTCAGGCGGCGCTGGGTCTCGCGGTGCAGGGCATCGGGCTCGAGGGCGAGTTCGAGACCCAGACCGGGGGCACTGAGGCCGTGCAGATGGCCGCTGCCGTAGGTGTGCCAGGCCAGTTCGGGCAGTTCACCGAAGCGACTGGCCAGGTGCGCGCCGGTGGCGGTGTGCCGCTGCTGGTGCTGCCACTGCCACGCGGCGTCATCGTCCAGGGCGTGATGCTTCTGATTTTCGCCCGCCAGGCGTCCCGCCGAATCATAGGCCAGACGAACCTCGCCATGGGCGTTACTGGCTCCGCGGAGCTGGCCATCGGCGCGCCACTGATAGCGTTCGGTACCGGCTTCCGCGTGCTCGGTGGCCGGCAGGTGACGTGCGGCCAGGCGGCCACTGGCGTCGTAGTCATAGCGAATGGTAAGCGCTTGCCCGTCGGAGCCGGGCCGGCTGACTTCCGTGCGTTCAACGAGTTGTCCGGCGACGTCATAGGCATAACGCTGCTCGCGGCCGTCCGGGCCGGTCTCACTGGCGAGTCGGTCCATCTCGTCATAGGCGAAGCGGTAGGCTGCTCCGTTGGCCAGGGTGAGCTCGCTGAGCCGTCCGGCTGTGTCGTAGGCGTAGTGCTCGCGACCGCCATCGGCGTCGATACGCAGCACGGGGCGGCCGTGGGCATCGAAGTGGAACTGTTGACGATAGCCCCGAGGGCCTTCCTGTTCGACGAGCCGGCCCTGCAGATCATGGTGGTGCTGCCAGCGGCTGTTATCGGGCAGTTGGGTGGCGGTGCGCCGCCCCATCTCGTCGTGGGTGTAGCGCGTCGTCTCGCCCAGGGCATTGGTCACGGCGAGCAGGTGACCATGGCAGTCGTACTCGTAGACGGTGCGCTGCTCCGAGCAGTCAATCTCGGTGGCAAGCTGGCCGAGTGCATTCCACTCCATACGGTGAGCGCTTCCGCCAGCGTCGGTCACGGCGGTGGGCCGATCGGGCAGGCGCTCGTTGTCGTAGGTGAAGGTGGTGGTGCCTTCGGGGCCGGTGACCCGGGTGAGGTTACCGCGCTCGTCGCGCTCCAGCTGCCAACTCAGGTTTTCCGGGCCGGCCAGGACGGTGGGCTGGCCCAGAGCGTCGCGTGTGATGGCCCAGCGAGCACCGTCAGGCGCAACCTGGGCGATGACCTGCCCGTCCTCGTCACGCTCGAGCACGGTCTCGCGGCCCAGTGGGTCGACGGTGGAAATGCGCTGCCCGGCCTCGTCGTAGCGGTATTGGATCACCGAGCCATCGGCGCGGGTGTGAGCCGTCCAACGCTGACCGGGACCCGTACCAGTGAAGTGATAGCGCTCCTCGCGGCCGAGGCTGTCGGTCACCTGGGTGTGATCCGGGTGGTAGGCGTAGGTACGAGCCTGTCCGCCGGTTTCCTCCTGGGCGATGACACGCCCTTCCGGCGCAAGGCGGTCCCAGGTATAGCGGGCCTCCATGCCACCGGGCACGCGGTGGGCCGTAAGCATATGCTCCTGCCACTCGAACTCGCGCACCACCTCGCCATGGCGATGACGTACGGCGAGCAGGTCACCTTCTGGGCTATAAGTATAATTCACCAGCACGTCGTCCGCGGCGCTGCCGTCGCTTCGCGCACCAGCCGCACGCCGGTCAGGCGTTGGCCACTGTCATGCTCGGTGGCCGACAGTAGCGTCTCGTACTCGAAGCCGTAGTGGCGCCCGGCGCTGTCTTCGACCTGGACCAGCAACCCGGCTTCCCAGCGATAGCTTGTGGCGTAGCCGTTGCGATCCAGCTCCTGGACGAGTTCCCAGGTGGCGGATGCGCTGTCCTGGGCTGGCGCGAACACATAGTAGTGGCCGCTGGCATCGGTCATGGCCACGGATTGGGAATCATGGCACAGGGCTTCGGGCAGGGCCTGCCAGCGGTCGCTATCGCCGCTATTCCCCCTTTCACTGCCTTCGCCCCCTTCGCCTGGCTCCCCACCACGCCGCAGCCAGAGCTGTTCGGTGGGCGAGTAGCGCACCTGCCCCGGCGCCAGTGGGCCGAAGGTGATGTCGCGCCCCTGGGCATCGTGGATCACACAGGCGTCGTCGCGCAGGGTGAGCGAGAGACCATCGCCGGGAATCGACCAGCCCTGGCCGAGCACGCCGATGCGGGCGTTGCTGGAGAGATAGCCACGACTGAAGACAAAAGGCCGCGGCGCCGGCAGGGCGAAGTCGGTTTCCGCGGGCAGCAGCTTGGCACCGAGCACGGGGTTGACCGGGCTGCCCACGGCAGGCTCGCAGGCACTGCAGCGGTTGGCCAGGCCATCGAGAATGGCGGGGTTGTTCAGATCCAGCAGATTGCCAAGCTGGGAAAACAGGCCTGCTCCGACCGATTTGAGCGTTACGTCCTCGCTCGCTTCAGCTGTCGCGGCCCCCGGCAGTAGCGCTGTCGCCGCCCCCTGCCCGCTCCCCGAGCCCGGGCTGCCCCCGGAGTTGATCTTGACCTGGGCGCCGACGATGGTAATGCCGCTGGGGTCGAGCTTGATGAAGCTGCCGCCGGCCTTGAGGGTGATCTCGGCACCGGCGTCGATGACGGTCTTGCTGCCGGCCTTGTGGTGCACTTCTTGCCCCGCTTCGACGAGCTGGGCGCGGGCGGTCTTTTCGTGGCGAGTGCCGCCGACGATCAGGTGGTCGTCGCCGTCGACCTGGGTGTGACGCTGGCCGTGCACGGTCAGGTGGTCGTCGTGGTGGATCTCGCTGATGCGGTGGTGGTGAACCGTGAGGTGGCTGTCGTTGCCGATCTCTTCGGTGCGGTTGTGGTTGGTCAGCAGCTCCAGGTCCTTCTGGGCGTGCAGCCAGATCTGCTCGCGCTCGGCTTCGTCCTCGAAGCGCAGTTCGTTGAACCCTTCACCCTGGTGGCTCTGGGTACGGATCACCGTGCGGGTCTTGTGCTCCGGCAGTTCATAGGGCGGCGTGTTGACGGCGTGGTAGGTGCGCCCGGTGATCAGCGGCTGATCGGGATCGCCCTCCAGGTAGCTGATGATCACCTCATGCCCGATCCGGGGGATGGCGATGCTACCGTAGCCGCCGCCGGCCCAGTCCTGGCTGACACGAACCCAAGCGCTTGCCGTTTCGTTGGGCTCACCGTAGCGGTCCCAGGGGAACTGCACCTTGACCCGACCGTGCGGGTCACAGTGTATTTCCTCACCTTCGGGGCCAGCCACGAAGCGACCTGGGGGCCGTCGACCCGGGGCCTGGTGTTGGGCCCGGGGCGCCAGGCGGTATCGGCGGGCATCAGCACCAGCTCGTTGTGGTAGCGGGTCATGGCTTCCGAGCCTGCCCGCCCCCGCTGCCCATCATTGCCCTGTCCATCGCTCTGAACGAAGCCGTCCTCTTCCAGGGCCTGGGGCTGCTCACCGAAATGGACCACCTGGATGACCTGCCAGTCGCCATTGAGCCTATCGAGGTCGTGGTCGGTCAGGGTGAAGCGCACACCAGGAGCGAGTTCGGGCAGGTCGCTCTCGGCGTCGGCGGTGCGGGCATTCTGGCGCAGCGCTTCCAGGCGGATGCGGGTGAAGGCCTCGCCGGAGGCGTCGGCCTTGTAGCGGCCGGGGTAGTCGTAATGTTCGTAGTCGGCTCGTTGGGCGTGCTCCTCCAGCCCATCGGCCATGTGGTCGTGTAATTGACCATAGGCCGGGTTCTTGAAGGAGTAGTCCTTGAGCGTGGCCATGGCCGGGGCCACCCGTGAGACCTGTTTCAGCTTGCGCACATGGCGCTTCGGCGGCGTGCCGCCGGCACGGCCGTGGTAGCTGCGCTCGCCCAGGTGGGTCAGCACCTGGGGCGCGTCGGCGAAGACCAGCCGGTGGGCAGCG
>NZ_AZQX01000050.1:0-14327 GCF_000568385.1 Halomonas sp. BC04 | reverse complement strand
CAAGCCGGGCAAGTGCGTCGGCATACCATGCCTGCGGGCCGTGGGGGAGCCGTTCAACCGCGGTGACGAGCTCCCGCTCTGCGTCGCGCCACAGGCCCCGGCGTGTGAGGATACGACCGTAGTGTGAGCGGCAATTTCCGACCACGAAAGGTACGCCGAGGCGGTTGCTGAACGCGGTGATCTGTTGGCTCCACTGCCAGCCACGCTCGTCATCACGCAGTTCCTCGCAGGCGGAGAGTAGCAGACAACACGACCAGACGGCGGGCACGAGCTCCTCGTACTCTCCGGCCAGAGCCGCCGTCGTCGCCTCGTCAAGACACCGCAATCCCGCAGCGATTTCTCCCTGCTCCAGCAGCGCCACCCCCTCCATGGCAACACCGAACATCTGCAACCCGACTACCCCATGTGCCCAGCCAATCCGCTGGGCGTCGCCTACCAGACGTCGCGCAGCGGCGGGGTGCCGGCTGCCCAGCGCCAGGTAGGCGTCGAACACCGCCTGCCAGCCATGCTCCGGGGATTCGTCCAGTCCGTCGAGGAGGCGCCGGGCCCGGGCGAACCACCCCTCCGCGACGGCGAACGCGCCCTCGTACCATAGGTGGTCGTCGCCGATCCACATTGCCATCCGGGCGGCCCCGAGGAGATCATCTGCGGCGAGATATTCGCGGTAGGCATGTTCCCGCGTTGCGAGGCAGGCCGTCAGGTCTTCCTGCCACCAGTAGACCCAACTCAGTCCTTCGAGTGCAGCGGGATCATTGCTCTGCGCCAGTGCCGAGTCGAAGCACGACCGCGCCTTCACCCACCCGCCCTGAGCAAGTGCGCGAAACCCTTCGGCAACCGCCTCCTTGGTCAACGCCGACTCGGTCATGGAGATATCCTGTGGCCTGAGCACTCTTCAGAGGCTGTCTAAAGCCGTTCCGCTCCCGGCAGCGGGATGGCCAGGTTCGTGGAAAACGGCGTACTCAGTGTAGCAGGCGCATGGCAAGGCGATCATCGTAGCGGTGGGTCATCCTTCCTTTGATCGCCTGCCATGGCGGCCTGCGGCGTTGCCACGGCACTGTTCTTCTCACCCGTCTCCTCTCACCCGCGCTGGCCGGTAATGACGAGGTACTCGGCCGGTAGCACGACCCGGCCATCCGAGGACAGGTATCGCGCGAACAGGCCCGCAAGCTCGGCTTCCAGGTCATGCCCTCGGCCCTCGGACATGGCCAACTCGCGGGCGAGGTTGACGGGCCCCAGATTGTCGGTGTAGCAAGCGACGGCTGCATCGACCGAGGCGTGGGTGATTTCCCAGGTGGCGCGTTCGAAGCCCGGTGTGAGGCCAGTGCCCTCGAAGAGCTCGCGAACCCGTGCCTCGTCACCCCAGGCCAGGGGTGGGTCGACGAACTCCGGGTCGGGTGGCAGGTAACCTGCGACGATGCGGAAGAAATCGCCAAACACCCCGTCGGGCGTCCAGGCGCATAGCCCGAGTCGACCGCCAGGCGCGAGCACCCTGGCGAGCTCGTCGGCAACGACCTCGTGGCGGGGAGCGAACATGCAGCCGAAGGTCGACAGCACCACATCGGCTTCGGCGTCGGGCAATGGCAGATCCTCGGCATCGCCTTCGACCCATTCGACCATGACCCCGGCGTCCTGCGCGCGGGCGCGCGCAATCTCGAGCATCTCCGGGGTGAGATCCACACCAGTGACCCGGGCACCCGTCTGTGCGGCCGGAATGGCGGCGTTTCCGCTCCCGCAGGCTACGTCGAGGACCCTCTGATCTGCGCTGACACCGAGTCGGCGCACGAGCTGCTCGCCGACCTCGTAAAGGTTCTCTGCGCGCATCATCGCGTCGTAATCACCCCGCGCCCACACGGTGCGAGCTGCTGACTTGACGTCTGACAGTTGTTGCATGGTGACCTCCTTGACGATGGGGACAGCACCAGTATCGACCCGAGCCCCCCTTTTCGGCTTCGCCTAAGCAGGCCAACTTGGCGGCTCGTCACCATGGCACGGACAGGTGATGGCGCCGTAGCGGAAACCGGCGCCATATCAATTTTGTTCAATACCGCCCCATCCCGGCACTGCATCCTCCAGCCATTGCCCGCCAGGAGGATGACGATGAGCCTTGCCATGATTCTGCCGATGTCGGCGTTTGCCCTTGCGGCATCGATTTCACCGGGGCCGGTGAACCTGGTATGCCTGAGCAGCGGTACGCGCTACCCCCTCTCTCAGGGGCTGGTGTTCGTTACCGGGGCCACGCTGGGCTTTGTCGTACTGTTCGTTGCCGTGGGGCTGGGGCTCTATTCGATATTGGCGGTGGTACCGGGGCTCAAGGAGGCGCTGCGCTGGGCCGGGGTGGCGTTTCTGCTCTACCTGAGCTGGCGGCTGTTTCGCGACGATGGTCGCCTGCCGGAGGGCGGGGCCCAAAGGGCGCCGGGCTTCATGGCGGGGGCGCTGTTGCAGTGGCTCAACCCCAAGGCGTGGTTGGCAGCGGCGTCGGGCATCGGTGCCTATACCAGCGGCGATCTGCATCAGGTGATCCTGTTCGCCGCACTCTACCTGCCCATCTGCTGGCTATCGCTGGGCAGTTGGGTCTATGCCGGAGCCTTTCTGCGCCGCTATGTGTACCGGCCAGCGGTGTTGCTGACGGTCAATCGCACCTTGGCGGTGCTGCTCGCCGGTAGCTGTCTGTTTCTTCTGATCGAGTGAATTCTACTGCTCGAATGAAGGCTGACGGTACTGATTGGGCGTAGCAGCCACCAGTCGCTTGAAGGTACGCTGGAAATGCGGCTGGTCGGAAAAGCCGGCGTTCAAGGCCGCTTCGGCAATCGGTATGCCGCGCTTCAGTTCACGCTGGCCCAGTTGGATGCGGCGGTTGATCAGGTAGGCATGGGGCGTGAAACCGAAGTGCTGTTTGAAGGCACGAATCAAATGGCCGGGACTGAAGCCGCTGCGCGCGCAAAGTTCGTCTAGCGAAATCTCTTCCGCCGCATGCGCGTCCAGGTACGCGGCCAGTTCCTGCAGGTTCGCCAGGGTCCTGACCAGGGGCTGGGCCGGCTGGCCAGCCAGTGCGTGCATCAGGGCGGAAAGGTACTCCACCACCTGGGTCTGCTTGTCGAGCAGGTCACGGGTCGGATCCAGCAGGCAAGCCGTCATCCGGCAGTAGCCGTCATACCAGCGGCGCTCCCGAATCACAGCGGTGGCGATGTCCTGCCAGCGCACTTGCGTCAGCAGCCCCGCCTGATGGCGCAGTTCGGTCAGCCAGGCGGTGTCCACGTAGAGCATCAGGTAGCCCCAGGGCCGATCGTCGGTGGCGCTGCAGGCATGCACCCAGTCGGGGTTCATCATCACCAAGGTACCGGCTTGTACGTGGTGTTGGTCATCGCGGTAGCGAAAGGTGCTCTCCCCCGCAGTAATGGCGCCCAGCGACCAGTGGACATGGCTGTGCGGTGCGTAGCAGACCTTGCGGCCGTCATCGACCTTGCGCAGCTCCACATGGGGCATGCGGGCATCGCGCCAGAACAGGGGCTGGGTGGCAAGAGACATGGCGAGTTTCCAAGGTGAACCGAACACCAAGATAGCGTTCCCCCGGCGGCGCTGCCACCGTTGATCTCTTTGCGATATCGGTACTGCGCTGATGCTGTTTGTTAACTGCACTAGTGCTAGGCTAGCGGTATCATCGCTTTGAAACGGTCCAACCCATAGCGCCAGTTTTCTCTCTTCCATGGCAGTCAACACAGACCGACATCTTGCTGACATTCAAGCCCTATTTCTCTCAAGCGCAACTCCTCTTCCGGCGACCCCACCGTCTCGCATGGCAACGGTGCCCCCGCGCGCCTTCGCCTTTTGCCATACCTTCGGGCTAACGGTATGGATTGCCCTGGTGGAAAGCAGCGGCTGGTCGCTGATTCTACCGGGCCTTCTGCTGCTGCTTTGGCCGGCGGTGGCCTACGGCCATGCCGTATTGGCGCACGACTCGAAACGCGCCGAGTTCAGGAATCTTTATTTCGATAGCCTGGTGTTTGGCATCTGGTGCGGCGTACTGGATTATTACGTTTGGGCCACGCTGTTCATTGGCCTTGCCTGCTTCATGAACAACATGGTCGTCGGCGGCTTGCGACGGATGGCCGCCTCAGCGGCCCTGTTCTCCAGCGGCGCTCTGGGCTGGGGCTTGTTGACGGGTTTCAATTTCCGGCCGTACGTCAGCACCGGGCTGGATATCTATCAGGTTGCCGGTGCAGTGGTCTATTTTCTGGCGATCGCCCGCGTAATGTACGGTCAGAACCGCAAGATCGGCCGCAGTATTGTCGAGATCAAGTTCCAGAACAGGGTCTTTCACGCCCTGCTCGATCTCGGCAGCGTTGCCAATCGCGCATCGAATATCAATACACTGCTCAATGACTCCTTGCAGCACCTGCACGCCGATTTCCCTGAGTACGGCTTTGCTGTGTTCCTCCAGGAGCGGCAGCGTCCCGAGGTGACGCGCTATGCCGCTGTCGCCGGTCTTAGCTTTGGCCCCGAGGATGAGCACCGCCTGAGCAGCTTGTTGACTGCAGCGCATGAGCATCAGGAAGGCACTATCAGGCTGAGTGAAAAATCCGAGATCGAACAGCTTTATGCCACTTCCATGGCGGGGCGCTTGAGCCTTTATTTCGGCTGGCTGGTGGTACGTGCGCCCAGGCTGGACGGTGGGCTGGAACGCACGTTGACCCTGTTCGCCGATCAGTTGGCGGCAGCCACGGAAAACAAGCTGCTTCACCTGGCACTGAAGAAAACGGCGGAGCGAGACGGACTGACCGGGCTCTATAATCGAGGCTTCTTCGAATCGGCACTTCAGTTGAGCATCCAGGGCAAGGCCCAGCCGCCGGGGCTGGACTTTGCCGTGTTGATGATGGATGTCGACGGGCTAAAGGAAGTGAACGACCGCCACGGCCACGTGGCAGGCGACCAGCTCATTACCACGGTGGCAGAACGCCTGGAGATGCAGTGTCGGGAAGATGACATATTGGCACGCTACGGCGGGGACGAATTCGTCATCCTGTTTCCTTCTGCGGATCTGTCGGCACCGAATCGCATCGCCGAATTGATCCGCTCCAATCTGGAAGGTCAGCGCTGCGTTGTCGACACCGCACAGGATAAGCAGGTTGAGCTGGAGCTCCGCTTGAGCATGGGCAGTGCCAGCTCCACCGAAGCGCCCCCTCAGGAGGTGCTTACCCTGGCGGACAACCGCATGTATGACGACAAGACCCGGCGGCGCAGAAAGAAAGCCCTTGGCTGAACCCTGTTGCTAATGACGAATCGGCAGCAGCGGTCGCCATGTCAGACCAGAAGCGTCCAGGCTTTAGCGGCGAGAAAGAGACCAATGGCAAAGGCAAGATGCGCCGCGAGGCTCTTCAATCGGGTGATCGTCGGCTTCGGTGTACGCGAGCCGGCAATACCGATCCCTAAGGCAGGCTGCATGATGAAGCAGGGAATCACCACGCTACCGACACCGACAATCAGCGCGGGCGCCAGCGTTGGATTGCGCACCCACTCCAGCCCCCAGAGCGAAACCAGCAGCGCGGCGAAAGCGATACCGATGGCGTAGTGCACTAGCAACCCCAGGTACGCTCACCGGCCACGGGCGGCGCGGCCATGATGGCGTCGTGCCGGAACTTGCCCCGGGGGAAGTAGCCAATCCACCTTGCCACCAGTGCGTAGTCGAGCGGTGGTGCCTGGAAGACACGTTTCTGAGTTTCGCCCCAGAGATCCATCACGAGCGTGGCCCCAATGCCGATTGCCACGGAATGCAGGAGTATTTCGATAACTTCGTGCATGCTTGACTTGCCCCTTTGTCCACATCGATTCCAATGTACGAATTCAAGTGAACTTGAGGTCAAGTGTGAAAACCCTGGATATTGCCGAGGTGGCGCGGCGTTCCGGCTTGCCCGCCTCTACCCTGCGTTACTACGAAGAGAAAGGACTCATTCGCTCGATCGGCCGTCACGGTTTGCGACGCTTGTTTGCGGAAAACATTCTCGAGCGGCTATCGCTGATTGCGCTCGGGCAAAACGCAGGGTTCTCACTGGATGAGATCGGCGGCATGCTCGGTGCCAGGGGCGGCCCCGATATCGACCGTGCCCAGCTCATGGAAAAGGCGGATGAACTGGACCGAAGCATCCGCCGATTGACGGCCATGCGTGACGGCCTGCGCCATGCAGCCGCCTGCCCTGCCCTCAGCCATATGGAGTGTCCTACCTTCCAACGTCTACTGCGCCATGCCGCCCGGCCACCCCGGAAGCAGCATGGGCAGTGAGCGGCAATGGATAGGCCGCGAGCCCAGCTAGCCTTTAATATGCCCTGATCTTGAACGCAAGGTCGTAGTTGTTGAGCAGCGGCGGCATGGGCTTGCTGCTGAGCAGGCGATCAGGCGGGTTCAGCTGACACTCTCTCCCCTGCAGTAGCCTGGCCAGCATGTGGCTGGTCACGGTCAGCACCACGCGCCGCCCGGGACAGATACCGGGACCGCCGCTGAACGGCATCATCGGCCAATTTCTCGCCTCTTCCGGCTGCAGCCAGAGGTCGGGATCGAACAGGTTGGCGTTGTCCAGCACCCGATCATCACGATGGAAGTAAGGCGCAAGCAGCAGTACCGAGGTCTCGGCCGGCATGGTGCCGTTCTCCCACTCGGTTTCTTCTGTGGTCTGGCGCAGCACCATGGGTGTAGTGGGCCACAGGCGTAGCGACTCGAGCACGCAGCCACGCAGATAGTCGAGCTTGGGCGCCGGCTGCTGCAGGTTCTCCGCTATCTCGACCTGGGCGCGCTCGGCATGATCGGGATGTGCGGCCAGCAGCGCCAGGGCGCGGAAAGTGGCCATGCCTGCCGGGTCAAAGGCAAACAGATACTGCGGAACCTGGTGCTCAGGCTGGGTGGTGTCGGTAGTCGGCACTTGCGCGATTTCCGCCGCAAGGCTGCCCTCCTCCCCACGCTCCAGGTAGGTACACAAGCGCTCGTGAAAGTCGTCTTGTACTCGGTCGTGACCTGGATGAAAGAAGGCCCAGTTGCCGGCGGAACGCAGCTTTTCCAGCATCTCGGTCAGAGCCTGGTCATCGCGGGCGGTATCGCCAAGCACGACTCGGCGTACCACCCGGTTCCAGGTTTCCTCGAACATCTCCCAATCAAGCTTGCCATCGTGCTCTTCGACAAGCGCGAGCAGCTCATTGGCTTCCTGTTCGACGACCTGAGCGAAGCGTGCTCCAAGCCCGTGCACCGGGCACTCGCTCTGCAGCACCTCCTCGTTGAAGCGACGCCGTTCGGCGCGCTCGGGGCCGTGGGACACCAGAGCCATTTCAGGCTCGAAGTGCTCCAGCGCCTTGCGCTTGGCCCACTCGGCAGTGGCGAACGGATCAGGGGTTTCGTTCAGCACGCGGTTGGCATGCTCGGGGTCGAACACCAGCGCCATCTGCTTGCTCTCAGGCGTCTTCAGCATCAGCGGGCCGGCGCCGTACTTCTCGTTGAGTTTCTGCAGGCGCTGTATGGCGCGCTTGTCGAGGCCCAGCTTCTCCGCCATGCCAACCACCTTGGGCCGCCGGATGATTACCCCCTTGGCGATATTGGGCACGAACACATCGCCCATCACGGCCAGGGTCTCGCTCACAGTGGCCGTAGGTAATAACTCTTTATCCGAATCCCTAGACATATCACTCTCCTTCGATTTGCCGCTTGTCTTGCCCCCCTTGGCTGGCAAGTCTAGGCTAGGCTGCGGGATTGAAAGAGGTCCCTTGGGTAATTCCTTGTTTCAGAAAGATACCAGCACACTGGAGACGACATGATCGCCAAGCGGGAACGCGGCAAGGTGGAGCGGCAATTGATCGCCTCGTTGACGCAGGCTTGTGAAATGGCCAAGCCAACCCTGCCCGGGTTCTGCTGGTTGACCCATCGCGTCGACTACCGACACTTTCCCGAGAGCCTGGAAGTGACCTGGGTCTTCGATACCCACGCCAACCTGGCCAGGGCGCTCAAGGGCGATGCCCAGCATCGCATGCACGACTTCACCGCCGAGGCCCTGGCTGAGGCAGGTATCGACACCGGCGACGTCTCACGCCACGTCAACTTCGATAGTGAAGAGGCCTGTCAGAGTGCCCACGGCGGCGACTGGCAGCGGCGGCTACGTGAAACGCCGGTGAGGCACTAATGGCCAAGGAAATTGAGAGCCCCTGTGTCTCGGTTTGCCGGCTCCAGGGCGAACTATGCGTTGGCTGTGGCAGGTCGCTGGAGGAGATACGCCACTGGAAGGCGATGAAGCGTCCGGAGAAGATGGCCACGGTAAAGCGTGCCGATCAACGGCTGAAGAAGATGGCGCCAACCAGCAAGGCGATGGCGCCAACCGAGCAAACGTAGCCGTTTCGGCAGGATCAGGCTGCCCCTTCAATCCTCGTTCAAGCTATCGAGGGCCTGGGACAGGTCGTCAATGATGTCCCCGACGGTTTCCAGTCCGACCGAAAGGCGAACCAGGTCGTCGGAAATGCCATGCTCGGCGCGCTCTTCCGGTGTGAGGACGGAGTGGGTCATGCTTGCCGGATGCTGGATGAGTGTTTCCGCATCGCCCAGGGAGACGGCGCGGCAGATCAACGTGAGGCGATTCATGAACTGCCGGCCGGCTTCTAGCCCGCCAGCCAGTTCGAAGGCCATGACACCGCCAAAGTCGCTCATTTGCCGCCTGGCCAATCCGTGCTGGGAAAAACTCTCCAGTCCCGGGTAGTGGACACGCTTGATCCTCGGGTGCTGCTCCAACCAACGCGCCACTACCAGGGCAGAGGCGGATTGATGCGCCATGCGTATCTCGAGGGTCTTGAGCCCACGCATGACCAGGAAAGCGGTGAAGGGCGACATGACCGCACCGGTAAAATCCTTCAAGCCGGTCAGACGAATCTTGAACATATCCGCTTCGCTACCTACCAGGATACCGGCAACGAGATCGCCGTGTCCGCCCAGGAACTTGGTGGCGGAGTGGACGACGAAGTCCGCGCCCCGTTCGATGGGCCGGGTGATGACCGGAGTGGCGTAGGTGTTGTCCACGGCCACCTGGGCACCGTGCCGATGAGCGATTTCGCAGATGGCTTCGATATCCACCAGGCGCATGGTGGGGTTGGCAGGGGTTTCGAAATAGACGACTCGGGTCTTGTCGCTGATCACGGTTTCCAGCTTCGCCGGGTCGGAGAGATCCACCGGTCTGACCCGGATGCCGAACTCGGCCAGGCCGTGGTAGAAGAAGGCGTGGGTGCAGCCATAGAGGGTGCTGTCGGTAATCAGTTCATCGCCCGGGCGCAGCAGGCTCCACATCAGCGCGGTGATGGCGCCCATGCCTGAGGCAGTGGCAAGGCCCGCCTCGGCCCCTTCGAGGCTGGCCATGCGCTTTTCCAGAATCTCCACGGTGGGATTGGAGACACGAGAGTAGAAATGCCCTGGCGCTTCGCCGGCAAAGCGGGCTGCCCCCTGTTCGACGCTGTCGAAGGCAAAGGTGGAGGTCAGATGCACCGGCGGGGTCAGCGCACCTTGCTCGTCCAGTGGCTCATAGCCTTCGTGAATGGCTCGCGTGGCGAACCCCTGGCCCTGCGTTAGCCTGCGCTGCGACATGATTCGACTCCTGCCCTGATGCGTTGTTATGCCCTATCCCTCAATCCTAGGCGCATTGTCAGGGCATTTGCGTTCCTTTCGTGCCCCCTTTAGAGTCAAGTACGCAATATTCTGCCAATGAGCGCTCGCCATGGACCGCATCGACCGAAAAATCCTGCATGAGCTGCAACTGAATGGCCGCCTGAGCAACCAGGAACTTGCCCAGCGGGTGAACCTCTCACCCTCGCCTTGCCTCAGGCGGGTGCGGCGACTGGAGGAGGAGGGGTTGATTCGAGGCTATACGGCCGTGGTGGATCAGAAGGCCTACGGCTACCCGCTGACCGTCTTTGCGCGCATCGCTCTGGAGCGCCACGACACGGTCACCGTGCTGGAGTTCGAGCGGCGGGTGAAGGAGATCGATGAGATCATCGACTGCTTCATGATGACCGGCCAACGGGATTACCTGCTACGCGTGGTAGCGGCTAGCCTGGAAGATTACGAGCGCTTTGTCCGCCAGACTCTGCACACCATTCCCGGCATCGGCTCCATCGATACCAGCTTCGCTTTCGGCGTGGTCAAGCGCTCCCCGGCACTACCGCCGCTCTCCCACCGCTGATCTTCGCTGCCATAGGCGGGTTCACCATGTGTCGCCTTGTGGGACGCTTAGAACTCGCTCCATTCATCAGTGACTGCAACGTCCCGCTTGCGACTGCCGACTGATTTCGGCTTGAGCAACTTCACCGGTTCACCCTCCTGGGCTGAAGCATAGGGCACCGGATGTACTGCTTCTGTCCCCTGTTCGTCGATACGGAAGATGGCGATCAAGCCTGTCAGGCGCTTGGCTTGCTCTTCCAGCGAGGCGGCAGCGGCACTGGTCTGCTGCACCAGGGAGGCGTTCTGCTGGGTCACCGAGTCCATCTCGGTCAACGCGCTATTGATCTGCTCGATGCCGCTGTTCTGTTCCTGCGTGGCAGTGGAAATTTCACCCATCAAGGTGGTGACCTGGCGTATCGAGTCGACGGTCTCGTTGATCGTCTGGCCACTGCGCTCGGCCTGCTCGGCACCGCTGCCAATTCGTGTCGTGGTTTCCTCGATCAGGGCACGAATCTCCTTGGCCGACTCCGCACTGCGGCTGGCCAGCGAGCGAACTTCACTTGCCACCACGGCGAAGCCGCGGCCCTGCTCGCCTGCCCGGGCTGCTTCCACTGAGGCGTTGAGAGCCAGAATATTGGTCTGGAAGGCGATGGAGTCGATGACCCCGATGATATCGTCGATGCGACGCGCACTCTCGGCGATTTCGCGCATCAGTTTCACGGTGCGCTCCACCTCTTGCCCTCCGGCCTCGGCCGTCTTCGAAGCGCTGGCGGACAGTTGGTCGGCCTCGAGGGAGGTCTCGGTGTTCTTGCTGACGGTGGCGGCCATCTCTTCCATGCTGGAGGCTGTTTGCTGCAGCGCTGAGGCTTGCTCTTCGGTGCGCGATGAAAGGTCCTGGCTACCCGAGGCGATTTCGCCGGCACCAATGAACACGCTGTCGCTGCTGGTGCGCAAAGAGAGCACCAGCGTCTTGAGCTTCTCCTGCATACGCCCCAGGGCACTATAAAGCTGGCCGATCTCATTACGGCCTCGATCCTCGATACGTGCGGTCAGATCGCCGTCAGCAATACGTTCGAAGTGCGATACCGCCTCCCTCAACGGTGTCACAACCACACGTATCATCATGAAGCGGATGAGGATTGCGGCCCCAAGCGCCGCTAACAGCAGGCCAATGGCGATCTGCATCACTCTCTGACCCAACCTCTCGACACCGCCGATCGCAGCCTCGCCGCGCTGTTCGCTATAGATAATGAAGCTTTCCATGGCAGCGTCGAGCTCTGCCCCCAGCTCAGCCAAGTCGTCCTGCCTGCGCTGCACCAGGAACGGCGCAGCGTCTAGCAACGGTACCAGGCCTTCGTCGACATATGCCTCATACGCTTTCGAAATGGCTGTAATGAAAGGTGCCCAAGTATCGGTCGGCTGGATGTCAATCTGGCGGAATTCGGCGAAACGCTCCTGCGCTGCCTCCACGGCTGCCACAGCCATCTCCTGATTCTCGCGACCAAGCTCGGGGTTTCCCTGGGCACTATGAGCGGCATAGCGATCCAGGAAGGTTTGGGCCCTCAACACGTTTACCTGGGCTCGGTTGGCGAGGTTGGCAAGCTTGACGTTGTTCTCCGCCAGGTCATGCAACGCCGCCTCGCTCGTGGTGTTGGAGTAGAAACCCAACCCGCTGATCAGGCCGATCATCAGGACGAGTGCCGCCAGTGCCGCCGTCAGGCTCCACTTGATGGATAGATGTTTCATTGAACCGCCCCCATGCCATGGAAGCGCCCTTCCTGGACGCCTGTTCCTGTCCTATCGGCACGGATGGCAATTCATTGAGGGTATGAGGGCTTGCGAGGCGTCATCCTGTGCCACCGGCGGTGCCTGCAATACAGGATGAAGGCGGATAGCGCTGGGCATGGACAACTCTCCTTTCGCTGTGGGTACAGCGCAGTGTCATCCTGTCTTCAAATCAGGCGGCACGATTTCGACAGCTCCTCGCCAGGAGCCTTTGAACACCCTGACCCTATTGCGGCGCTGAGTTACAATGGGAAGTTTTCCGCTTCGAGAAAACATCATGCAAGCCTCCCTCGAGCAACGCGCGCTCAAGATTTCCATCTTCATGACCCTGCTGGTTTCCGCCATGGGGGTGACCTTCGGCCTGCTGGCCGGATCCCAGTCGATCCTCTTCGATGGGGTCTTCTCGACCATCGATGCCGCGATGTCGGCACTGGCCCTGCTGGTCGCCCGACTGGCCATGCGTGAGGCCAGCCAGCGCTTCCAGCACGGCTACTGGCACCTGGAGCCGCTGGTTGCCGCGCTCAACGGCAGCATCCTGATGCTGCTGTGCTTCTACGCCTTTCTCAACGCGGTGCAGGCTCTGCTGGAGGGAGGGCGTGAACTGGCCTTCGACATCGCCATCGTCTATGCCGTGGTGGTAGCCACGGCCTGCTTCGTGATGTACGCCTATCAGCGCCGCATCAACCACCGTGCCGATTCGGAGTTCGTGCGCATCGACATGCAGGGTTGGCTGATGGCAGCGTTGATCACCACTTCGCTGCTGGTGGCCTTTACCATAGCGCTGGGGCTTGAGCGGACGGCCTATGCCTACTTGACTCCCTATGTGGATTCGCTGTTGCTGATGGTTCTGACCTTCTGCTTCATGCCGGTTCCCATCGGCATCGTGCGGCGCGCCTGAAGGAAATTTTCCTGATCGCCCCCAGCCATATCGACCGGGAAGTCCATGCCGCCATGGAGCCGGTCATGCAGCGCGAGGGCCTGCGGCAGTATTTCAGCCACGTGGCAAAGGCCGGTCGCGGTCACTACATCGAGATCCACATCGTCACCGCTCCAGATTTTGCCAGCGATCGCGGCATTGCCTTGCTCGATGACATCCGCGAACAAATCGCCGCCGGGCTGAGCATTCCACCGGAGCGGCGCTGGTTCACCGTAGCGTTTACCGCCGACCCCCGCTGGGCCTAGGCGTCATCGAAAACTGACCGCGTACACCGCCTGCCGCTGGCATCGAGATTCGGTCCATCAATGCGCAATGGCTACGCTGAACGAGGGACAGGTTCTACAAGGAGTCGGAATGGAGAGGGATCGGGAAGACAACGCGGAAGAGATGCGGGAACCTCACAATCTGGCAGAATTGATCGCTGTAATCGAGGCAATCGAGTCTCCCTCTGGGCAGATCAGCTTCGACGAGGTACTGGAGGCCGCGGGGCGACGCTCCTTCGGCCCCCTGCTACTGTTGGCAGGCTTGGTGACGCTGATGCCCATCATCAGTGGCATTCCGGGAGTGCCTTCACTGATGGGGCTTTTCACAGTGCTGGTCTGCGTACAGCTGCTCTTGGGGCGTCGCACCTTCTGGCTACCCGCCTGGCTACGCAACCGGACGGTCGCCAGCGACAAGGTCCGCAAGGGACTGAAGTGGATGTACAAACCGGCAAGCATGGTTGACCGCATGCTGTATCGTCGACTCTCCTTCATGGTAGGCAAGCGGGCCATGCAACTGATAGCGGTGGTCTGTGTGGTGCTTGCCCTGGCCATGCCGCCCATGGAGTTCGTGCCCTTCTCCGTGAACATAGCAGGGGTGGCACTCACGCTGTTCGGACTATCCCTGATGGCCCGCGATGGCCTATTGGCCCTCATAGCCTTCCTGATCTCCGGAACCACTCTGGCTGGAATCGTTCACTATCTAGCGTAACTTCCTAGCGTAACTTCCACCTTGGCGTAATCAGCTGACCTGGCATAACGGCGTTATCTGGCCCACCTTGATTATCTAGGCTCAGTCCGACAACTGGCGTATCTATAAGAGCTTATCTGGCAAAACGGGAGGAGAGCGGCATGATTCACTTGCAGCAAGTGCAGCAGGCAAGGGCCTCCATCGCGCCAATGCTCTCCCCCACCCCCCTGCTGCTCGACCACCAGCTGTCCGACCGCTTCGGTCGACGCGTCTGGCTCAAGGGTGAACTCTTCCAGCGCACCGGCTCCTTCAAGGCGCGGGGCGGGCTCTACTGGGTACGAACGGCCTCCCGGGCGGAGCTGGCCGGTGGCCTGGGCGCCGTCTCGGCCGGCAACCATGCCCTTGGGCTGGCCTGGGCGGCCCGCAAGGTGGCCGCTCCGGTCACCATCGTGATGCCCGAAAACGCCAGCCACTTCAAGGTCTCGG
>NZ_AZQX01000049.1:0-20751 GCF_000568385.1 Halomonas sp. BC04 | reverse complement strand
CTCAAGGTGACGCCGCTGGCCACCCAGACCCTGCCGATGCGGGCCATGACCCAGTGGCTCGCCGAAGAGGACTCGCGACCCGCCACCCTGCAGCTCGGCGACCAGGTCGAACTCAAGGCCAAGGGCGATGACGGCGTGCTGCGCGCCCGCCAGGTCGACCTGGACAGCGACGAGATCCAGCAGTTGCTGGCGGCAGGCCGCCAGGCCAGCCGACTGGCTCTGGAGATCGAAGGCCGGCTAAGCTTCGTGTTACATGATGACCTGGCCCTGAAGTCCCTGCGCTTCAGCGATGCCCTGATCGACGAGGCCAATGAAACCGAAGACGATGGCGATGCCGTCGTTAGACTCGAGGCAGACTTCATGCTGATGACCCAGACGCTCGCCGAAGAGATCGAACAGCTGATCGGCTGGCTGGATGGTGAAGCCTCTACTGCGTCGCTACAGGGCAACGCATGACCGACTCCGTCAAACAGAAGACGCCGATGACAGAACAGCAAAGCGTGACGCCTGTACCGGAACAGGACCCCTGGGCCGACATTCGACCCTACGAGGATAGCGAAGTCGCCGAGGTGCTGGCCCGGCTGGCCAATAACCGGGAGCTGCTCGATGCCTTGACGCGCTATCGGCTGCCTCGGCTCAACCGGCTGGCACCTGCTCTGGCCCGCGCCATTGCCTCCTACGCCATCCGTCGTCAGACCCGTGGGGTGGCCAGCGTCCACGACTTCCAGATGCGCGTGGCCTACTACATGGAGCGCATGATTCGCACCTCCACCGACGACCTCCGCGTCGAGGGCCTGGAGCACCTGGCGCAGGACACGGCCTACCTGTTCATCGGCAACCATCGCGATATTTCCCTCGATCCGGCCTTCGTCAACTACGGCCTTCATCGCGCCGGTCGCGATACGGTCCGCATCGCCATTGGTGACAACCTGTTGAAGAAGCCCTATGTCACCGACCTGATGCGGCTCAACAAGAGCTTCATCGTGCCCAGGGCCCTGCGCGGGAAGCGCGCCATGCTGGCCGCATTCCAGTCGCTCTCCGCCTATATCCGCCACTCCATCACCGAGGACAATCACTCGATCTGGATGGCTCAGCGGGAGGGCCGGGCCAAGGACGGCATCGACCGCACGGACCCGGCCATCATCAAGATGCTGACCATGGCCCGGCGCCAGGAGGACCGCAAGGCACCCATCGGTGAAGCGATCGCCGAACTGCGCATGGTACCGGTATCGATCAGCTACGAGTACGACCCTTGCGACCTGCAGAAGGCCCGGGAGCTGCACGCCATTTACAGCCAGGGCGGCTATGCCAAGAGCGAATTCGAGGATATCCAGTCCATCGTGGCCGGAATCACAGGCCACAAGGGCCGGGTTCAGCTTCGCTTCGGCGAACCCCTGGGAGCCAGCTTTGATACGCCGGAAGCTGTTGCCGACGAGATCGACCGCCAAGTGGTGGCCGGCTATCAGCTCTTTCCCAGCCACTACCTCGCCCTCGAGGCGCTCGGCGATGCTCCCGAGCTGCTGGACATGAGCGAAGTCAGCGACGTCGACCGGGCACGCTTCCAGGCGCGCCTGAAAGACGTACCCGCCGAGCTGCGGCCCTGGTGGCTGGCCCAGTACGCCAATCCGGTGCGCAACAAGGCAGGCGAGCTGAAGGATGACGGGTGAATAGCCCCCTTGCCGACCACGGCGCCCGGACCCGGGAGGCCCACAAGGCCACCCTGGTCGGCGCCATGGTCGACCTGGTCATCGGACTGATGAAGATCGTGGCAGGCTGGCTGGTGGGCTCCGCGGCACTGGTCGCGGATGGTATCCACTCGTTTTCCGATCTGTTGACCGACGGCTTCGTCCTGGCCGCCACCCATTTCGGCCGCCAGGCGCCGGACAGCAACCACCCCTACGGCCATGGCCGCATCGAGACCCTTGCCACCCTATGGCTCGGGAGCGTGCTGATCTTCGTGGCCGGCGGCATCGCCTGGGCCAGCCTCAACCGCCTGCTGGTCGGCGAGCCGATTCCCGCCCCCGGGATCTGGGCCATTGGCGTTGCCGTGATCGCCCTGCTCGCCAAGGAGTGGATCTTCCGCTACACGCTGCGCATCGCCAAGCGGGTCAATTCGCGCCTGCTGGAAGCCAATGCCTGGCACTCCCGCTCGGACGCTCTCTCCACCGTGGTGGTATTGATCGCCCTGGTCGCCGCGCAGTTCGGTGCCGGCTGGGTGGACGCCTTGGCCGCCATCGTGGTCGGCGTCATGGTCGGCCAGGTGGGGGGTCGCCTGCTGTGGGAATCCAGCCGGGAGCTGATCGACACCGCCCTCCCGGAAGATGAGCGCGACGCGATGCAATCGGTTGCCGCAGCGGTGCCCGGCGTTCACGGCGTCCACGATTTGCGCACCCGCTCGCTGGGCAGCCAGGCCATACTCGACCTGCATATCGTCGTCGCCCCGCGACTGACCGTCTCCGAGGCCCACGAGATCGGCAATGCGGTGAGCCGGCGGCTGCGAGACGCCTTTCCCAACCTGGCCGATGTCACCTTCCATATCGACCCCGAAGACGACGCAGGCGAGACAGAGCACAGCCTGCGCCCCGGCCTGCCCCTTCGCCGCGACGTGGAAGGGGTGCTCGATGAGGCCTGGTCGCGCTGTGCGGTATGGCAGAGCCGCGTCGCCCTCGACCTGCACTATCTCGACAACCAGGTCGATGTCTCGATCTATGTTCGCCGGCTTCCCGCCAACCAGAGCCTGGACGATGCGGCCAGCGAACTGCGTGACGCCTCCCGACAGCTGACCTGGATTGGGCGGCTGAGGGTATGGCAGGGGCCCGGCAAGGGGTAGGCAATGTCGACGACAACGGTCTATCCGCCATACCTTCGCATGACGATCATCATGCGGGTCGTTCTGTTCTCCTCACTCCTTTATACTCATCGAAACGCAGCATTACAGAACTAAACAATCCGGCTCCCAGATGCCCCATCGACACAACCGACACTTCTTCAGGCCCGGTCGCCGCCACTTCCTGGCAGGCCTTGGTTCCCTGTTGCTGGCTGCCGGACTAGGGCTCAAACCGGCTCCGCTGGAGGCCCGCATCAACCGCGGCAGGCTGCGCGAGAGCATGCAGCGACTGTATGGCCAGCAGGGGCTGCGAATCCTGGAGGACTGGTTTGCGCTGCTTGACCGATTGAACAGGGCCCCTCTCGACAACCAACTGCGGGAGGTCAACGACTTCTTCAATCGTCGGGTGCGCTGGGTGGACGACATCGACAACTGGGGCGCAGAGGACCACTGGGCCACGCCGTTGGAAACCATGGGCCAGGGCCAGGGCGACTGCGAGGACTACTCCATCGCCAAGTACGTCTCCCTGAAGGAGCTGGACGTGCCCGGCGACCGACTGCGGATGATCTATGTACGCGCCCGCATCGGTCGCAGCCAGATCGTTCAGGCACACATGGTCCTCGGCTACTACGAGCGCCCCACTGCCGTACCCCTGATCCTCGACAACCTGGTGCCGTCCATCACCCCGGCCACCCAGCGCACCGACCTGGACCCTGTCTTCAGTTTCAACAGTGAAGGCCTGTGGGCCGGCGGTTCCACCCAGTCTCGTGCGGACCCGGTAGCCAGGCTGTCACGCTGGCGCAGCGTGATCGGGCGGATGCAGGATCAAGGTTCATCGGATGATTCGGAAAAGCGGTCGACATAAAAAACAGGGGTGCCAACCCCAGGCGGAGGAATAACCGAGATGTCACTGATAAAGCAGCTCTGGCTGACCATCGTGGTACTGCTGCTGCTGGCGTTCGTCGGCAGCCTGCTCATCGGCGTGACGAGCAGCCGCCACTATATCGAGCAGGAAATTCGCATCAAGAATACCGACAACGCCAACGCGCTGGCACTTTCCATGAGCCAGATGGAAAAGGACCCCGTGAGCCTGGAACTGCTGCTGGCCGCCCAGTTCGACACCGGCCACTATCGACGCATCGAGCTTCGCGACCCCGAAGGCGAGATCATCGAGCAGCGCATTGCCAACGATCACATCGAAGATGTGCCGGGCTGGTTCGTCGATCTGGTCCGTTTCGACATCCCAGCCGGCCAGGCCGTGGTTCAGGATGGCTGGCAGCAGTACGGCACGCTGGAGCTGGAAAGTCAGCACAGCTTTGCCTACCGCTCGCTGTGGCGAAGCAGCCTTGAACTGGCCGGCTGGTTTGCCATTGCCGGTGTGATCAGTTTGCTGCTGGCGAGCTGGATCGTGCGCACCATTCGCCTCCCGCTGCGCGACGTGGTCTCGCAGGCCCGGGCGATCGGCGAGCGGCGCTTCGCCACGGCCAGAGAACCCAGAACCCTGGAGCTGCGCGAAGTGGTGCAGGCCATGAACCGGCTGTCAGGTGCCGTACGCCAGATGCTAGGGGAAGAGAGCGACAAGCTCGACCAGCTGCGCCGGCGGTTACAGAACGATGCCGTTACCGCCATACCCACCCGGGGCCCCTTCCTCGATCAGCTACAAGCGCACCTTCGTAGTGACAGCGACGATGCCAGCGGCACACTGGCCCTGGTGCGAGTGGCCCGACTGGCCGAGGTCAATCAGCAGCTCGGCCATGTGGCGACCGATGCGCTACTGGCAAAGGTGGCCCGTAGCCTGAAACAGCTGGCCCACCTCTCCGGAGACGGCAAGGTCGGGCGGCTGAACGGTAGCGATTTCGCGATGATCGTGCCTCGCCAGCATGACCTTGAAACCCTTGGCAGCGAGCTGAAGACATATCTTGAAAGCCTTTCCGCAGAGCATGGTGACGCCATTTCGCTGCCTTCGGCCCTGTGTGAATACACCCAGGGCGAGAGCCGGGCCGCGCTGCTGGCGAGCCTGGATGGCGCGCTGGCGGCTGCCGAAAGCCAGGAACAGAGCGGCCAGGTCATCTTGACCATACCTGCCAGCAGCGTGCTCTACACCAGTCATGAAGAGTGGCGCCAGGCGCTGAAACAAGCGCTGGGCCAGGGGGTCTTCCTGGCCCACTACCCGGTACTCGATCCCAAGGGGCACCTGATCCACCATGAGGTCCCCTCCCGGCTGCGCCTGAAGGAGGAGTGGCAGCCAGCCGGCGTCTTCCTGCCCTGGGTGTCGCGCCTCGCCATGTCGGCAGAGCTGGACCTGGCCGTGGTATCAGCGGCACTGGAAGACACCGAGTCAAGCAGCAAGCCCGTCGGCGTCAACCTCTCCGCGCACTCGTTGCGAGATGGTCGTTTTGTCAGTGAATTGATCTCCCGGGTTCGCTCCCGACCGGATTGCGCTACCCGGCTGTGGTTCGAACTGCCCGAATCGATCGCAATGCAACAGCCAAAGGCGCTGCAGATCCTATGCAAGGAGTTGCTGCCACTGGGCTGCAGACTCGGCCTGGAACACGTCAGCACCCAGTTCGGGAAGATCGAGGGCCTCCAGGACCTGGGCCTGACCTTCATGAAGTTCGATGCGTCACTGAGCCAGGATATCGAGAACCAGAGCCAGCAGCAGAGCCTGCTGCGCGGCATGTGCACCCTCGCCCATTCACTGGGCATCATGGCGATCGCCGAAGGGGTGGAATCACGCAGCGCTGCCACCGTGCTATTCGAACTGGGCATGGATGGCGTTACCGGCCCCGGCGTACGCCAAGACCAAGAGGAACTGGATTAGGCTGGCTGGAAAAAGTCGCCTGGTGATCGCCAGGCTATATACGAAAAAAAGCCGGCTCATGCGCCGGCTGTTTCATGTCTGGACTTGGCGCTTGCCTGAATGGGCTGACGCTTAATAATATAAGAGCCGCTTCAGATCACCCCATTATCGTCATCCGATTCCGACATCAGGCCCACGCTATTCAATCGCTTGCGCAGCGACTGACGCTCCATCAGCTTCTGCTGGGCGGGTTCCGGCAGATCAGTGAAGCTGATCACGCTCTTCTCCATCAGGACGTTGATCACATCCTCCAATACCCGGACAAAGGCCAGGTCCGACTTCGACAGCGCCATGCTCTCCAGGTCTTCATCGTCGGAAACAAAGGCCTGCAGCTCCGGCGAAGAGGGTGGCATGAATTCCTTGCACTCGTCGGTCGCCTCGCGGCTGACCTGAACGACCTGACCCGACTCGTCGCGCTTGATGAACATGATGATGCCCTCGCAGAACATTACCGAAGGATAACAAAATGCCCTGCCTGAGTCTTCAGGCAGGGCACGCAGGCCTTAGCTAATAGACGGTTTACTAGTCGATCTGAAGCTGACCATTAGCAAGCAGGTCCTGAATGAACTGCCCTCCTGTCTGCCCCTCCCCGAAAGCCACACCATTCAGCATGATTTCCTGGTCCACAGTTGATCCTGCCCCCCCACTACTAATCTTGAGCAGAACACCCGTTTCACTCTGTTCAGCCGTGATGTAGTCACCAATCGTGTCATCAGTGGCGCCTTGGAGGAGGTCGGAGAGGCTTAGCCTATCAGCTTCAGCATCTTCCCCGAAGATCCCCGTATCAAAGTCCACAACCGTATCCCTCGCAGCCACCTCGCCCTCTACGGCTTGATCACCAAAATTCCACTTGAAGGTATCTGCACCTTCTCCACCCACCAGAATATCGTCACCGGCACCGCCTACAATGATGTCATTTCCAGCCGTTCCTTCGAGTGTGTCATCGGCATCGGTCCCCCAAACTACGCTTTCGGTGTTGCTGTCCAGGCGAATCGCGAGTGTTGCCATCGCAGAGTCGCCGTTGGAATTCACCACCTGATAAGTGAACTGCTCGACACTGCCCAGGCTCTCGAGGGACGGATTCGCCGTGTAGGAATAGGATCCATCCGGGTTCAAGATCAGAGTGCCGTACTGGCCATCAATCGTCGTCCCTTCCATGACCTCCTCTAAGCTCCCGTCCTTTTCAACCTCAAGTCGGGTATCGTTGCTACCGAAGAATACGCCCTCTTCTGCGAACAAGTTACCCGCCACGGGGAAGGACTCGAGCACTTGAGAGAAGGTCACCAAGTGGATATCGCTAGCCTCAGCCTTGCCGCGCCCACTTATGAAACCACCCCCAGAGCCCGAGGCAGTAATTTCCAAACGATAAGAACCCTCACCCAATACCTGAAGCTCAACCAGGCCGGCGTAGTCTCTGCTGCCCTGCTCAATCACCTGACCAGAGTCATCGAATAGCTTCCAAGAGACGGAACTACTGCGAGTTGCATCAACACTGAAGCTGACCTGGCCGCTTTGGCCACTCGCTATATGGAACTCCTCATCGTTGGAGCTGGTATTAGTGCCACCCAGAGCACCTGCAGTCGCGGAGATTTCCGACATAAATACATCTGGTTCGCCTGTTTGGTCGATCAGGTCGATAAAAGCATCATTACTGCTATTTACCAGCTCGATTGGAGCGCTGACCGCAGTGAACTCAAAGTTAATTTGGCTGGTGACTCGGTCGCCATCTGCATCGGTCAGGGTGTATTGGAGCCCCTTTTCCTCCAACGACCCATCCGCCTTGAGCTTTTCACGCCCGGCTGTCGACAGGGTGTACTCATAGGAGACCTTGCCATCGACAACGGTAACGCTCAGCGTACCGTACTCACCCACGATCTCTGCTTTTCCATCGGCATCCAGCTCGACTTCCTGACCGTCGGCGCCGGTGAAGGTAATTGGGGAGGCAGTACTCGGATCATCCTCATCTGCGGGACCATCCGCACCCCAGATAACCTCAAATTCACCTTCCGAATCAACAAGGTCATCGCTCACATAGCTAACCGATGCAAAGAGTTCAAACGAGGTTGAATCGGTTTCCGTGGTCTCCACCACCTTGACCAGCTTCCCATTCGCCATGAACCCTGGAATATCGAACTTATAACCAGCGGCCTCAAGCTGCTCTAGTACCTCCTGATCAGTGATGGTCACACTCTCGATCGTCACGATATCGTCATTTCGAGGATCGGTAGGGGGATGCCAATTGTTTGGTGTTTCATCGTGATCGAGCACCACCTCGACTGGAATGCTGAAGACAACGCCGTTCAGCATCACCTCAATGGTCAGCTCAAGGGTAACACCATTGATCGCGGTACCAGACGCAATCGGCTGGTTTACATGGGTGAATTTACCCAAACTGACCGGCTCGCCTGAGACGGCACTGGCCTCGATGTCTACCGTAGAGGCATACTCAAACTTATAGCCCGAGCCGTTATTGAAGTTGGTACCACCCCAAACGATGCCTGTGCCATTGGATACCAAATGGTTTACAACACTTGAACTTCCACCTTGTGCGTTTTTCCAAGTTCCTGAAATATCCGTGACTTGAAAATCGTCAATAACGATCTCGTTATCCACATCACTGATGTGGTTCTTCTCTGGAATATCATCGACCACTACTACATCGATAGTGCCGTAGGCAATGTGCCCCAGACCATCGACCAGTTCGAGCTGGATGCCCTCTTTATCCAGCTCGTTGCGACCTTCGCCAGGTTCGTGGATTACGTTACCGCCAAGCTCGAAGCTGTAGCTCACCTCACCCGTTCCGGCGTCGTAGCCGGTCAGGGCCAAGGTATTGCCTTCGGGCGTCTCGATCATGATGGCGTTGCCGGCTGCCAGCGACTCCAGGTCGGCCAGCGAGAGCTTGACCTTGTTGCCCTGCTGCTCCCCATCGCCGGAAATCTTGTTCCCTGCGATCAGCAGCAAGTCGATGCCTTCTGGCGCGAAGAGGGTGAAGCTACCGCTATCCGCCGCTTCTCCTGCACCCTCGGCCGTACCGCCTTCGAGGTATTTCTCGTTGACCGTCACATCAGTGGCGGTCAGGCCCAGGATCGAGGGCAGCTCGGGCAGCGGCGGTACTTCACCAGGCTGGAAGCCGATATTGAACGATCCATCTGTGGCGTCTCCGTCTCCGTCGACTGCAACGACATCGACAGGTAGCGTGAAGCCAAGCTCGGCATCGAGGAACACACCTTTGAAGTTATTGACGTTGTACTGGCCACCGCCGGAACTTCCGTAGAAGCGGATTTCATCGAAGCCGCCCGAAGCGGAAGCGGTTGTGCCGCTACCGACACCTACAGAAACGCCATTGCTGAAGACCTCCCAGCTCAACGCTCCGGTGTTGCCCATTTCAAAGGACAGCTCCGTCAAGGACTGGTTGAACTGTGCGATCAGCGTCTGGCCAGCACCAATCAGGTTGTTGCCGACACCGATGCCGTTGGTCGACCAGTTGACCGGTCCGCCCACGCCTGTGAACTGAGCGGACAGATTCGGGTTGCTGATGAGAAGCTCGCCATCGATACCCCCGCCCTGGTTGCCGATGGTCTCTGTGGTGAAGCTGACCGCAACGGGATCGAGCGGCTGCAAGACGCTGACGACGTACTGGTTGTCACCGACACTCATGTCAATGGTGAGCACGGGGTTGCTGGAGTTATCACCTTCCTTGAAAGCGATAAGCTGCTGATTCTCGACATCGAATTCGAAAACCAGTTTCTTTCCACCCGAGGTCAGGTAGGTGATGGTCTCCACCCCACCCTCCTCATAACGCACCTGGACATAGCCCTGCTCATCGGAAAACAGGCTTGCACTCGAGATCTGAGCCCCATCCAGATCGGCACCTATGGCCAGATCAAGGTTGCCTACTACCGGGATGCCGGGGAGCAGGCCAAGTGATACGTCCTCAGGTGTGCCAAACTCCGGCACATCGTCAACAATGGTGAAGGTGGCCGCGTAACCCAGGTCGATCGCACCATTGACGGTATCGCCGTCACCGTCGGTGCCGGTGAACTCAAGGGTGATCACGCCACTGGCCAGGCTCAGGGTCTCGGTATCGGCCCCGGTAGGATCGTCGTGCCAGATTGCCTGCAGCTGGGTGAACACCAGCTCGTCACCGACCAGCTCCAGGGTGAAGTACACCTCATTGTCGGAGGCGGTGTAGCCTTCAATCTCACCGTTGCTACCGGTACGCAGCAGGATGGATTCACCTGCGTTGGTGCTGTCGGGATCCAGGGCGGACAGGCCCGAAGCCGCTCCGTCCTCGCTCAGCGTCAGGCTGAGCGTCAGGCTACCGACCTGCTTGCCATCGGCGCCGTAGTTAATCAGGCCCGCAGCGTTGATGGCGTCACGCATGTTGACGCTGTCACTGACCGTGCTGTTCTCTACCAGACCAGCTTCATTCACGCTGAACGTCAGGTCGAAGTCCGCCAGGGCGTCTTCGTCAAGGCTCGGCATGTCGTCGACGATCGTGATGCTGCCACTGAGATCCGCGCTCAGGGTGTCGCTGACCACGTCACCATCGCCGTCGGTGACGGTGACCGTGGCCTCAACGCCCACCAGACCGGTCGGCAGACTCAGGCTGTCAGGACCTTGTTCGTCATGATCAACCGCCGCGGATTGGGTCACGGTAACAGTGCCGTCGCTGGCAATCTCGATGCGCAGCACTTCAGTGCCATCCGCCGTGCTGCCGGTGATCACGCCGCTGGCGTCTTGAGTAAAGACAACCGGCTCACCGCCGCTTTCCAGACCATGGTCGATCTCGCCCAGGGTCAGAGCGTAGTCGCTGATCACGGTGCTGCCGGCGCCGTCGGCACCGTAGCTGGCATCCACCGCAGCGTGAAGGCCGCCGCCACGCTGGCGGTGGCCACGGAGGTGCCGTCGATGGTCTCGGCATCCTGGGTCTCGAAGCTGACATCACTGAGGTCGACGTCGCTCAGATCAAGGCTCGGCATGTCGTCGATAATCGTCAGGTTAAGTGTCCCCGTCGCCGTTCCACTACTACTTACCACGGTGTAGGTAAGTCCCGTCAGCGCCTCATCCAGACCCTCTTCATGCAGAAGATTGGTGTGCTGGGTGACGGTGAACTCGCCGGTGGTGGGATTGACTTCGACAGTGAATATCAGCGCTTCCCGCTCATCAGAGAAGGCAGAAAGGGTATTGGTGTCTTCATCCCAGCTGTAGCGAAGCGTTTCTCGCCCAACCTGACTTTCGACACCATCCATGCTGGCAAAGGTGACGCTGCCACCGCCACCGGAACCGAAGCTGAAGGGCAACACGCCCGACGTGGTAGAACCTTCTTCCGTGTTCAGCAGCTGGTCGGAAAGGAGAATCTCGACTTCGCCGGCAGTGGGAGCAATAACCACTTCTTCCACTTCGTCTTCCGCTTCCGCCAGTAGCAGGCCCGCCCCTTCGGTTTCCGGCGGCCCGTCGAACTCGCCCATGCCAAACTCGAAGGCCAGCGGATCGACATTTTCCGCGATACGCGCCAGCTGCACGAAGCTATGGCCACCATCGGCGCCGCCACCCGGGCCAGCACCGGCTGCGGTGGCGTCGAGCACGTCGAGCAGGTCTACGTCGTCATCGTCCAGGGCGGCGAGCAGGGCTTCCAGATCTTCATCCAGCGCGCTGAATTCGCCCGCGTCCACGGGCAGGTCGGCATCGAGCTCGGGGGTCATGGCGACTACCTGGCCGCCTTCGATGACAGTCGGGTCCAGGTTGTCGGCGAAATCGAGCTCGACCCGACCGTTATCGGACGTGATCAGCGATTCGCCCTCGGCCAGGGTGTCACCCACGCGAAGCTCACGCATGTTGCCATCGGCGTCGCGCGCCCAGGCCTGACCGGAGATGGATACGACAGTAGCAATGCTCATGAAGTGACTCCCTGCGAACTAGTCTTTATCAGTGCCAAACAGGAATGACCCGATAGCTTGGGACGACCCATTTGTGGCTTATGCGGTCACTGTAGGTTACGAACGCATACAAAAGTATTGGACCGATGGACAGTGAGGCGACGCAGGCGAAAACCCTGCAATGACCAGAAGGCCCGGCAGTTCAGCTCACAGTGCCGGGCCTTCTGGACTTGATTGAGCAAGCTCTTCGCTACTCGATTTCGATCTGGTTGTCTTCAATCAGCTGTTGCAGAACGCTCCCATGATAAGAGATGCCTTCCAGAAGTATCAGCTGGTCGGCAAGAAACAGCTCTCCTGCATCAAAGGCGCCACTGGCGCTGAGATGCAAATAGGTATCGCCATCCTCAGCGGCCGTCACCTGAAGGAAATGGTCCAACGTGTCGCTACCTCCATCCCACTGGCTGAGCAAATCTCGCAGGTCAAGCGAATCGCCGTCGCCCAACCGATAACTGGAGATGCTCTCGTCAGTAGAAAGCGACTCCTCCTCTCCACCCAACGTCCAGCCGAAGGTCTCGACACTGGTTTTATCGAGGGAATCAGCGTCTGGAGCAATAGCCAGGTCAAGTTCGACAGGCCTCACCGAGAAGGCGCTGCCTGTTCCGGATTGACCGGGGCCGGTCGTGCCGCCGAGAAAGGCGATGAAGGCAAACGGCTGGGCATGCTCGATGACGACGAGTCCATCCTGCATCACCAGGTCCCCTAGGCTTCCCTTGTCGAAGAACGCCCCGTCGCTGTCGTAGAGGTTATAGGTTGCACCATGGATAGGTCCGACGAGTTCGAAGGTGGCTGCCGTGGCGAGGCCACTCAGTTCGAACAACAGTGCCTCACCGGCCTCGATGGCATCCGGGTCGTTTTGGCCCTGATGGTCGACGGAGTAGAAGCCGGATTGCGAGAGTACTGCCGCGGCACTCTGCGAGCCGGTCTCCTTGAGCTCCCGGGCATTGCCCAGGGTCCCTTGCCCGTCACTCGCACCAACGGTATGGCCTGTGAAGGACAGAATCACAGGAACACCGGGGTCGTCCGGATCCACTGGATCTTCCGGATCCACTGGATCTTCCGGATCCACTGGATCTTCCGGGTCCACTGGGTCTTCCGGGTCCACTGGGTCTTCCGGGTCCACTGGGTCTTCCGGGTCCACTGGATCTTCCGGGTCCACTGGGTCTTCCGGGTCCACTGGGTCTTCCGGATCTTCCGGATCTTCCGGGTCCGCTGGATCTTCCGGATCTGTCGGGTCTGTCGGGTCTGTCGGATCATCGACATCACCGGGAGCGGGAGGCGCTTCAGGGGCATCTTCCGGCACGGTGGCAACAGTGCCTTCACTCGGGGGCGGCGCATCGACTGCTGCCCCTGGCTGACCGAAGTCGAAGTTCACTGGGTCAAGATTCTCGACAATCCGCGGCAGACGCACGAAACCATGCCCGCCCGCTTCACCGGCACCAGCAGCAAGCCCTGCAGCGGCAGGATCCAGGATATCGAAAAGATCGATGCTGGGGTCGTCGAGTGCAGCAAGCAAGCTCTCTAGTTCCGCATCATCAAGGAGTGCACTGTCAGGGTCCTGATCGCCGTCTGCCAGGCTTTGGCTGATCAGGAGTTCGGTACCGCCTCCTACGAGAACCGGCTCCCCCGCCTGGGGAAAGGTGAGAACCACTTGCCCCCCAGGCGACGTCAACAATACCTCCCCCGACTCGAGGGAATCACCCAAGCGTAACTCCCGCAGCTGACCCTCAGCGCTTCTCGCCCAGGCCTGCCCCTGCAGGGAGTGAATGGTTGCAATGCGCATGGCGAGGCCCTCCGAAGGCAATGACCAGTGACACGAAACGAGTTACATCATGTTACTGGTCATCATGACTCCAGTCAGTCTCATGTGCTACGGGGCTCAGCCAGAAACACTAAGTCTTATTGATCCACATCAAGCGCCTTTGCCTCTTGCTTGGCTAGCTGAAGAATCAGCTGCATGCGATCCCGGACTCCCAGCTTGCGAAATATCGCCCCCAGATGCGCCTTGACGGTCCGTTCCGTGATATCGAGCTCCCGTGCGACGACCTTGTTGCTCTTGCCTTCGGCCACGGCCAGAGCCACTACCCGCTCCCGCTCGGTCAACGCCGCCAGGGTATCGCCATGCATACGCGCTCGGCCTCCCAGCGCCTTGAAGGTGCCCCCTACCACGCTGCTCAGCAGTTCGGGCAAAACCCAGATACCCTGATTGGTGGTAACCAGCGCCACCTGACGCAACAGTGCCGCCGGGGAAAGTGCATGGGCATAGCCGCGAGCACCGGCATTCAGGGCGAGTGATGCTTGCGCTGGCTCTGGGGTGTAGCTCAGTACAATCAGGGTTGCCCCTCGATTGGCGAGATCCCGCACCAGCGCCTCCCAGCCGTCGAGGTTGCTCATGACCCATGCCAGGTCGCCCCGTCCCGCCTGCTCGAGGGCCTGAGTCGGCCCCACCCAGCTCGAGTCGGGAAATGCCAAGCGCCAGCGAGGTATCTCGTCGCGTCCGTGACAAACGAAGAAATGTGCCATCAACGCTCTCCCATGGAATCGCTCCATGCCCGCAGGACGGGCTTGAGCAGATACTGCATTACAGTGCGCTTGCCGGTCATGACATCAACCTGGGCGGTCATGCCGGGTATCACCGACAGCTCACCCGCGAGCTCCTCGCCCTCGACCGTCCGTACGCGAACCAGGTAGTAGGTGTTGCCTTCATCATCAGTAATGGTGTCGGCACTGATATGGTCCAGTTCGGCCTGCAGGCCGCCATAGATGGCGAAGTCATAAGCGGTCAACTTGATCGTTGCGGGCTGCCCGGGGCGCAGGAAGGCGATGTCCTGCGGGGCGATTCGTGCTTCGACCAGCAACTGGTCGTCGCTGGGCACGATGTCAACGATTTCCTGGCCGGCCTGTGCCACCCCACCGATGGTGTTGATCGCCAGGCGCTGTACCACGCCGGCCACGGGGGAGCGCACCTCCGCCAGGCGCACCCGATCCTCGAGACCGGCGCTGGATTCGTCCAATGCATTGAGGTCGCCCAGGGTCTGGGCCAGGTCGTTGCGCCAGTCGCTGCGCCGCTCGATACCCAGTTCTCGCAGTTGTGTCCTGGACTCCTCCACCGCCGCCTCGAGACGTGCCACCGCCGAAGCCGCCTGGTTGCGCTCACCGGTGGCTCGGGACACCTCCCGCTCCAGTCGCAGAATGTCCACTTCGGAAACGGCGCCGGACTGCAGCAGCGGCCGAGTCAGGTTCAGCTCCTGGCCGGCCATGTTCGCTTCCCGCTGCGCGGTATCCCGCCGTGCTTTCGCCTCGTTGAGTTCCTCCTCGCGCTGGCGGACACGGTCGCGAAGTATGCTCTCCTGCTCACGCAGCTCTTCGCGGCGGCTCTCGTAGACTTCGCGCTCCTGGGCCACGATATGCGGCGCCTCGGTACGCAGTTCCTCATCCGGATCAAAGGGTGTATCCGTGATCAGTGCGCGCAGACGCTCGGCACGGGCCTTCAGCGTCAGGGCCTGGGCCCGGTTTTCGCGGAAGGTGGCTACGAAGCGGGTGGGATCGATGCGCATCAGCACCTCGCCCGCCTCCACCATTTGCCCCTCGCGCACCAGGATCTCCTGCACCACACCGCCGTCGAAGGTCTGCACCTTCTGCAGCTGGCTGGAGGGGATGACCCGCCCGGTGCCACGTGTTACCTCGTCGATGGAGGCGAAGTACGACCAGGTGATCAGCGCCGCCACGGCGAGCGCAAAGGTATAGAGGAAAGCCCGAGCACGCATCGGATCCTGCTGCATGCGCGCCCAGTCGGCGTCGCTGGCCCAGTCGCGGTTGATATGGGCCGATGTGACCCGACGTGAGAAGAGTCGGTCGATGAATGGCCGAAACGGCTTGCCCCCCGCCTCGGAAAATCGTCCGATCGCCTCGAAGCCCTGCTGTTCGGCAGTGGGTCCCTTCTGCTTCGCCATCAGCCGGCCCTCCCGATCTGTCCCTTGCGCAAGGCCTCGACCACCTTGTCGCGAGGACCATCGGCGACCACCTTGCCGGCGTCGATGACGATGATGCGATCGACCAGCGATAGCAACGACGTTCGGTGCGTGACGACGACCATGGTCTTGCCCTTGGCATAGGTCTGCAGATTCGCCTTGAAGCTCTCCTCGCTGGCATGGTCCATGGCGCTGGACGGCTCATCCAGCAGCAGTATCTGGGGGTCGTGAACCAGTGCCCGGGCAATGGCAACGGCCTGGCGCTGACCACCGGAAAGCGATTGGCCGCGCTCGCCCACCTGAAGATCGACGCCGTGGGGATGTGAGTTGACCAGGCCCTGCAGGCCGGACAGTTCTATCGCCCGCAGCAACGCCTCGTCATCCACCCCATCGCTGCCCCCGCCCGCCACCACGTTGTCGCGAAGCGAACCAAAGAACAGGCTGACGTCCTGGGGCACATAGCCGATATGGCGCCTCAACTGGATGGGGTCGAACTGGCGAATGTCCACCCCATCGACCAGAACGGCCCCGCCGGTGGCTGGTAGAGGCCCAGCATCAACTTGTTCAGCGTTGACTTGCCACACCCTACCCGCCCCAGCAAGGCCACCTTCTCGCCGGCCTCGATCTTCAACGAGATATCGCGCAGCGCTTCGCGCTCTTCATCCGGATAGCGCAGCGTCACCTTGTCGAAGCGGATTTCACCGCGAATAACGGGCCGGCTGATGAACTGCTTGCCTTCGGGCCGCTCCACCGGCCGCTCCATCACCCCATTGAGCGACTGCAAGGCCGTGGATGACTGGTGATATTGCGCCAGCAATGCCGCCGCCTGGCTGACCGGCGCCATGGCCCGCGAGGAGAGCAGATAGGCGGCGATCAGCCCCCCTGGGTCAGCTGTCCGTCGATGATCAGGTAGACGCCGATGATGATCACGCAAACGGCGACGCTATGCTGCGCCCATTGCGCCACACTGGTGACCGAGGAGCTGACCAGGCGTAGCTGAGCGGCCGTTCGCGACAGGAAGGCACTCGCCTTCTCCCAGGAGCCCTGGATACGGCTTTCGGCACGCAGGGTCTTGACGGTCTCCAGGTTCGAGATCGACTCCACCAGGGTGGCGTTGCGCTGCGCACCGATCCGCCAGGTGGTCTCGGAAAGCTCATGCAGCTTGCCCTGGGCCGCCATGGCATAGAGCAGGACAAAAAGGATGCCGGCAATCACGGGCAGCACCAGCGGCGGCCCGATCAAAGCAATGATGCCGGCAAACAACAGCACGAACGGCAAGTCGACCAGGGAGACCACCGTCGCCGAGCCGATGAAGGCCCGCACCGATTCGAAGGACTGCAGGGTGGCCGCGAAGGAGCCAGTGGACGCCGGCCGTGCCTCCATGCGCAGGCCCAGCACCCTGGCCATGATGGAGGAAGAGAGCTTGACGTCGGCCCGACTGGCGGCAAGGTCGACGAAGGCGTTTCGCATCAGGCGCAGCACCAGGTCGAAGCAGAGCACGACGAAGATGCCAGCGGCCAGCACCCAGAGCGTCTCCGTCGCCTGGTTGGGCACCACGCGATCGTAGACGTTGAGCACGAACAACGGCATGGCCACAGCAAAGAGATTGATCAGGAGCGAGCCGATGATGACATCGCGGTAGAGCTTGCGGTTCTCACGAATGACGCCCCAGAACCAGTGGCGAGCCCGCTGCTGCTTCACTTCCGGACCGCGCTGATCGAAACGGAAACGCGGACGCACATAGATGGCCTGGCCGCTGTAGCTGCTCAGCAAGCCATCGAGGTTCACTTCGGTGACAGCGTCCCCCAGCTCGGGGAAGATCACCTGTGCCTGCCGCGCCTTGATATCCAGGGCGACGAGCACGCAGGCCCGTCCCGGCTCGAGCAGCAGGACAACGGGAAAGAGGGCGGGATTGAGCTGCACCAGGCGGCTCTTGACGATTCTTGCCGTCATGCCGGCCCGGCTGGCTGCACGGGGAAAGACACCTGGCGTCAGCCTGCCCTCCTCGAGCGGCAGGCCCGCCGTCAGGGACTCGGCCGTGACACCGTGATCATGGGCAAGGGCGATACTTTGCAGGCAGGCGAGCAGTTCGTCACGCACTGCTGACCGGGCCGACTCCGGCGCCGGTTCAATGTTTTCCTGTAGGGTCACAGCCACCTCTTGCGAAAGCGGGAACGGTGCAGGCCGCACAGGACGTGCGGCCTGCCATCAGGCAATGGCCCGGCCGAAACCGGGCTCACAGGGTGTGCATCGCCCGTCCCTAGCCACGCACCGCATAAGCACCGTGATACCCCATCCGGTCGAGCCGATGCTGGAGCTCATCCAGTTCGCGGGAGTCGATCGGACCCAGGCGGACCCGATGCAGGCCGGAGCCGCTGGCAAGGGTAGCGGGCCGCTCCAGCACGCGGCTCAGCTCATCGCGCAGGCCAGCAGCCGAGGCCTCCTGTGACAGCGCAGCCACCTGCAGGAACACAGCATTCTGCGGCACGACAGCCGCCACTTCGGTGCTCTCGACATCAGCCAGCTCCTGCGGAATGCTGGCGTAAATGCCCGTGGTCACCCCGATCATCYGCTCGGCMGTCTCCGGCTCCTGCGCCGCCGTGCTCGGCACACTGCCAAACACGGCCTCGGCCTGCCGGCCTTGCTGCTGGAGGCGGTTGGCACTCTCCTGGCGGGTCTCCAGGGTGACCTCGACACGACGGTTCTGCTGACGGCCCTGGGCCGTATCGTTGCTGGCAATGGGCTGGCGGGAGCCGTAGCCCCGCGTTTCGATCAGGTTGCGCGGAACGCCCTGGCTGACCAGGTAGTCGGCAACGCTGTCGGCACGCCGCTGGGACAATGGATCGTTGATGGCATCGCTGCCCGTGGAATCGGCATGCCCGGCAATGAAGATGCCGCCAAGGTCTTGCCGGTCGCGAATCTGGTTGACCAGCGCATCGAGCTCACTCCTGGCATTCGGGGTCAGATCGGCACTGTTGATGGCGAACAGGGCATCGGCCGACAGGGTGACATCCGGCCCCCGGACGGGCGCCGGGACATTCACGCCGCCGGTCAGGTCGGCCAGTGTGAAGCCGGCCGGGCCCTGTACCGGGCAGATCACGCTGGGGTCGAGCTCGACGCCGTCACTGCCCATTTCCGCCAGGCTGGGCATGTCGTCACGCGCCACGCCCAGAACCTGCATCAGCTGTCCCATGGCCGCCAGTGTGCGGGCATCGGCGAGCACCACGTCATATTCGGCGTTGACGTAGGCACGGCTGGCCTCGAAGTATTCGTTCTCGCTGTCCAGCACGTCGAGCAGCGTGCGCTCACCGATATCGAACTGTTGCTGGTAGGCGCCGCGAACCCGGTCGATGGACTGGCGGTGCTCGTTCAGGTACTGCATCTGTTCGCGCAGGCGCTGGGTGTCGTTATAGGCAATCTGGGTGGTCTGCCTGACATCGTTACACGCCTTGTCGCGCAGGTTGACCGACTGCTCGACACGATCGCTGGCGGCGCGGAAGGAGGCCAGGTCGCTGCCGCCACGGTAGAGGTTCATGCTCGCCACCAGCTCGATGCTGTGCTGGTCACGACGACCCGCAATACCGCTTTCGTTATTGGTGCCGGTGCGGCCGCGCAGGTCCAGCCGTGGCTGGAAGCCCGCCCGGGTGCCTGCCTGCTCGGCCCGTGACGCCTCGATATTCTCGATGGCGGCATGAAACTCGGGATTACCCTCGAAGGCCAGGTTGACCGCCTCGGCGACCGAAGGCGGCAGGCGGTCGTCGAGCTGCGGTGCCGGCGCGAGGTTCTCGGCAGGCAGGGAGCCGACGATGCGCTGGTACCGTGCCGTGACATCGTGCAGGTTCGAGGCCTCGGTCATCAGGTTGGACTCGGCCAGTGCCAGACGGCCGGAAATCTGCTGGAGGTCGACCCCGCGACCGGCGCCGGAGCGCACGCGATCCTCGATCTGATTGAAGACACGCTGATGGTCGGCGTAGTTGTCCTGGGCCAGGCGCACCAGGTCGCGGTAACGGCTGACATCCAGATAGGCACGGGCCGCTTCGAGGGCCACGTTCTCGCTGGCGCCCAGCAACTCGTAGTAGCGCACCAGCTTGGCACGATCGAGACGCTCGACCTCGCTACGCGTTGCAAAGCCATCGTAGATCATCTGGCTGAGGGTCAACTCGGCAAAGTCGGTATCGTAGCTGCCGCGCCCATCCCCTTCGGTATATTCGCGACCTATGCCGGCCGCCACATCGATACTGGGCAGGTAATTGCCGCGAAGCCACACCGACATCGTGGCCGGCGGCGTTAAGGCCATTCCAGGCCGCTTGCACTTCAGGTTGGTCGCCAGCGCCTGGCGAATCACCTGCTGCAGGTCGCAGACCCCGGGGCTGCCATACCCGGCGGAAGGCTTTGAGCCACGGCAGCCGTAATCGGAAGGAGAGTCAACGATGTGCCAGCACGACAGCCTTGGCCAGCAGACGGGCACGGGAGAGATCGGTGTTCGTTTTCATGGTGTTCCCTTTTCATGAGATCGGACGCCCGTCATGCGGGCATGGTCCGGCTTGAAATATTTTTTGAATTATTGTTATTTCGGGGCTCACCCGCCCAATGGGAGTATGGGGGGGGGTGGTGCATCCTTTCCCGATTCCCTTTCAAAACCTGTTCTATCACTGACATCATGATCACTGACATCATGCCTATCACTGACATCATACCTATTCCTGCGGGCCGGTGACCCGTCCATATACATGGGCTGCTACCACAGGCATTCACCGCATCATGGCATAAGCTCCATTCATTCTATGTACTGATTTCAGCACACCCGGGATGCCTTATGTGGATCACTTCAGTATCACCTGATATCAACCGCCAGAATGGCAGCGGATCAGTCTTTATTGTGACAGCCGCATGATTTGTAAGATAGCGTAACCGAGCTTGTCGTTTTGTCCAATAGATTCCGTGTAAACGCTGTCCCAACAGTTGCCGTTCTTGACCCAGAACAGGAACCCTGGCCTCTCCCGTCCACCATCAAACATGCTATCGTCACGCCATCACCGACACGGCTATCATCACAAGGAGACCGCCATGTCCGCATCTGAAATCCAGAAGACTCGTGTCATCAATGAGCTACGCGGTTTCATCAAGAAACTGCTCCAGGAGCCGCAGATCCTCGAA
>NZ_AZQX01000048.1:0-21350 GCF_000568385.1 Halomonas sp. BC04 | reverse complement strand
CCGCGGACAACCGGGCTGCGGTACGGCAGGTCCTCTCGGGCGCCATTGCCTCGGATGGCGTGATCGACCTGTTCCAGGCGGCCGGACTCGGCGGGCAGGACGTTGGCATACTCTCGGAAGAATTTCTCGGCCAGTTGGCCGGCATGCCGCAAAAGAACCTGGCCCTGGAGACGCTGCGAAAGTTGCTGAATGATCAGATAAAAAGCCGTGAGCGAGTCAACATCGTACAGTCTCAGGGCTTTCGGGAATCATTGGAGGCCGTGCTTACGCGATACACCAACCGCGCGATCACTACGGCTCAGGTGATCGAAGAGCTCATCGGTCTGGCTCGCACCATCCGCGATGCTGTGCATCGCGGCGAGGAAACCGGCCTGTCGGAAGACGAGCTGGCATTCTACGACGCGCTCGCCAGTAACGAATCCGCCCGCGAGGTCATCGCCGATGACACGCTGCGCCGAATTGCCCATGAACTGGCAGATCGCATTAAGGCCAAAGCGACCCTGGACTGGACTCAGCGCGATACGGTGCGGGCTGATATGAGGAGAACCGTGCGGCGCCTGTTGGCTAAGTATGGGTATCCACCCGATGCCCAGGAGGCAGCTACCCAGCTCGTTATTCGACAGGCTGAGCTGATGGCGGAGGGCGTTGTTAGTTAATGTGGCCGGATGAATGACCTGTAAAGTACAGCGGGCATTCATCCGAGGCGAAGAACTAACTTGTTGACGGGTTAGATGTAACCCAGCTTCTTGGTCAGCTCGCAAATCCGAGTATGCAACTCCTCGTCACTCAGATGTGCGTAGGGGCCCTCGGGGTTGGTTTCCTGCCCTTCGTCGAGCTGATAGGCTTGCCGCTCCCCCTTCACGACCTTCATCAGGGCGTCGATGCCAGCATTCAGGCTGCGGGCATACTTGTCGTGGTTGTCGTCCGAGACCTCCATGGTGGCCAGGTGCTGGGCCAGGCGCTCGGCGATCCTTCGCCACTGACCGATGGACTTGCGGTGAGCCTCGACGATCGAGGCGGCGTCGTCGCTGGCCGCCTGTACAATTCGCGCATCATCGCTGTGCGCGAGATCCGTGCGCGAGCTGCGCGAGAGCTTGGCTCGGGTCGCGGTGCGGACGGCTTCGGTAAGATCCCGCTCCCAGCCCAGGCTCTTGGCCTTGCTACGAACGGTTGATTCGGGGATGCCGTGTTTATCGGCGAGGTGGCGGATGGACAGGTGGCCGGCGCGGTAATCACGCTCGATAGCTTCCCAGTCGTACTTGCTCATGGTGCGATCCTCCCGGATGGCATGGTGGTAGCCCCAGCTTACGCTGGGGCCGGTGGTCGTCAATGGTAGATGGACCCGTCATCTGGCGATTGGTCGAGCTTCCCCTATCAGATCTTTGCCAGGGTTTTCAAAGCGACTGACCCGGTCCAGCACTGCCACGACGCGAGCCGGGAGAGGCCGCTGCAGGCGTTCCACCGGGATCGCCAGCTTCCAGGCTGCCCATGCCTGAGAGGGGCTGAGGCAGCCTGCTCCAACGCCGTTGCTGGCAGCCTGCTGCAGTGCCTGCTTCGTCAGTACCGCGCCGTGGGTGATCTCTGTCCGGTCGCGGCGTTCGCTGAGGGTCTGAAGGGTGCCGACCAGGCTCCTGATCCGCACCCTGACCAGTCCGGCGAGCGTGCCCGACGGCAGGTGGCTATCAACGCGCTCCAGCGCGTCGAGGGCGAACGGCACCACGTTTTCGACAGGATCATGCTGTAGAGCACGGCAGAGCAGATCGGCCTCATCCAGGGCGGCCTGATCAACGTTCATCGCGCGCAGGCTGGCCTGAAGGCGGCGGGCTTCATGGAGGGCTTCGTCAATCAGCATCGGTCAGCACCTCCACGTCAGCGCCAGGCCAGCGAGCCTGGGCAGCCCGATGGGCCTGCTCTCGGGTGTATGGGACACCGGCCAGCACCAGGCGCTTGCTTCCCACGCGGATCGTCCACGCCACACGGACGCCTGCCGGCAAGCAGGGAGGCTCAGGGTCGTTGGCGGCAGCCAGCTCCTCCAGTAGCTCGGTGCGGTGAGCCCTGATCCACTCCCGCACCTCGGGGGTGATGTTTTCCTTGGGCCACACGGCTAGCCGATTGCCCTTCTCGATCTCTGCATTGAGGTGGTGCAGCTTGAGGTAGTCGATAGCAGCCATCTCAGAACACCTCCCGGTCGGCATCGCCCAAGGAAACTTCCCGAACCGATGTCCCTGAAGTCCCAATGTCCCAACTATCGGCATCAGACTTGGGACTTCGGGACATTGGGGACATCGCTTCAGGAACTTTTATTCCCACGCGCCACCGCACGACACCTCCGCTCCCTTTGCCGAGGCAGCGGCACTCGATGCCCAGCTGTCGAAGAGCGGGTGCTGCCCTACGCATCGCATCGCCCAACCCCTTCGCGGAGCGCGGCCAGGTATCCGACCCCTGGGGCTTGGAGTCCGTCAGGATCTCCAGCCACCGCTTGGCTGGCTCTTCGCGCACATCGCCGGGGTGGATCTCCGCCCAGTCCCGGATGGCGGTCGCCACCGGGCTCGCCTCCAGGGTGCGCTCGAGCCCATCCTGCCGGGCGGCATCGTATTGCCGCATGAACTCCTCCGGATCGCGCCCCATCGCCGTGGCGACTGCCATGCCGAGGAGGGCGAACTCGAGGAGGCGAGGGCGGCGTGCTGCAGGCAGCGACATCTCCGGCAGTATTTCGAGAGCGCGGGCGGCGATGTTCAGCAGGGCACCGATGATTTCCGGGCGCTTGGCCTCGAACTCCTCTTCCAGCTTGTCCTTGGCCTGAGCGTCGTGGATCACCGGCACCTCCACCGTGACGGTACGGCTCACCAGGTCCTGTTGCGTAACGGCGGCGGAGATACCGTTCAGCATCACTGGGCGCTTGAGCTGGATGACGCTCTCGTCGGAATCGGTGTACAGCTTGCGCCGGGCGAATCCGCCACCGGTTGCCACTACGCACAGCGCATCTTGTAGCGGCGCCGGGAGGTGGCTCACGTTCTCGATGGAGATGACGTGGTTGACGCCACCGCTCACAAACAGATCCTCGGCAGACTTGGGGGCGCCTCGGAGGTCGGCAGCGTTGGGGTCGATCAGCCGGCGCAGCGCTGATTGCGTGCCAGACTTGCCGCTGCCTTGCTCCCCCAGCAGCTCCAGCACCGGGAAGGGCGTATCGGGACGCAGGCACTCCACCAGCCAGGCCACCACCAAGAGACGTGCCTGCTCCGGGACGTTGGCTACCTTCCACAGCGGCTCCAGGCTGCCGCCAGCCAACGGCTCCGGCAGGGCCTGGGCACTCTCCGAGCGGCAGAACATCAGCTCGCTCTGCTCCTCCAGGCTCCAGGCACCGGAACGCAGATGTACGCAGCGGCTGCTCCCTGGTAGGCCCAGGTCGAGCCAATAGCGACCGCTCCCGCCGGCCACACGGATATGCACCGGGCGATGCTCCTTCATGGCGATACCTTCGAGCGTCATCCTGGCCTCGCGGAGCGATTGATCTCGAACGGCCTTATCGTGCTGATCGTAGAACTCCGCCGTCAGCCAGTGCCGGAACGCCCGGCTGCCGAGGGCGCGAACCTCTCCGGTGCCTCGGTGCCGGGCGTAGGCGACATCGTTCTCATCATGGAACAGGTCGTTCCAGGCCTGGACGAATGCGACGATCAGGTCGGTCTGGGATTGTTTGTCGCTGCTAGCGTCTTCCTCCGTGGCCAGCTCGACTACTGGCTTCACCTCCTGGGTGGCCAATAGCTGCTCCCTAACCGCTTGGAGTCCCTCCTCCTGGCGAACGTCGCTCCAGTCCTTGAGCCGTGCAGGGCAGACCCACTTGATGCCGGCAGACCTTGCTGCGCGGCGCCCCGCCTCGTCGTTGTCCACCGCTGCCAGCAGGTCCGCGCACCCGGCTGCGGTGCGCAGTACCCGTACCACACTGCCTACCATCATCTCCCCCACGCAGCAGGCCACCGGGTAGCCGGTCGCCAGGTGGATGGAGTAGCCGTCAGCCAGGCCGGCGCAGACCACCAGCGGCCCGGACAGAGACAGCAGCTCGGCAGGCTCGAACCCGATGGGCGTGAAGGTGCCGGAGACCTTGCTGCCAGGCGTCGTGAACTTGTCGCTGGCCTTGGCGTCATCGGCTTTCTGGATCTTCTCCGGGAGGATGCGCTCAAAACCAGCTGACTCGCCGGCAGCGTCCACTAGCTCGCGGAAGACCATCATGCTTCGCCAGTCCGGTGCACCGTGACGGCTCACCACTCCCTCTTCGATCGTCACCCTGGCCTTGCAGACCTCGTGCAGATCATCGAGAACGATCTCCTTACGCTCGAGGTAGGGATGGGGCGTGTTATCATTGCTCTGCGCTGGCGGCGCTACGTAATGGGTCCGGCTCTCTTCAGAGAGCCGGGCCTTTTGCGTTGTGGGCTGCATATCACTGCTCCTTCGCCTCACGGCGGTGGGGGTGATTGATGGGGTGGCGCTTCTGTCGGGTTGCCTCGGCCAGCCAGCGCCAGCAAGCGGCCAGGGCATGTGACAGGGCGTACATCAGTAGCTGGCCTCCAGTATCTCCAAGCGCCGAGCGAGGAGCTTGGCCAGGAACTGCCGCAGGTCGGCTTTCTCGCGATCAGAAAGCACGAGAACCCCATGCTCGGTGGTGATCTGGAAGGCGGTCGGGGCCTGCTTGAGGATCGCCCAGCGGGTGTGGTCGATGGCGTTACCCAGGCTGAGGGCGCCGGTCTCCATCACGATATCGGTGGGGGTCATGCCGCACCTACCTGCTCGCTAATGCGGGCTTCTAGGCGACGGGCTTTCTGCATGTGGTGGTTGTAGCGCTTGAGCCGGACGGCGGCGCTGGAGTCTGAGAACAACGCGGCTTTCGCCATCGCTCGATGCGCGGCGGCGCGTGCAGACGGATTACGGGTAGGGAACATGGGTGAGACTCCTAGAGTTGAGGAGCCGTCCCCGGATGCGGCCAAGCATCGGATGGGGGCGACTGTACGCAGGTTGGCCGACCGGGACTCTAGGAACCCGGCACACCCGAAGGTGTCCCGCGCACAGCCGCCATTGCGCATGACGAGCATAAAAAAAGCGCCCGTCATGTTGGTGGCGCTTGTGCGCCTAGAGTCATTCGACCGGCCAAGGTCGGCTGCTGGATTTACAGCAGTCGAACTAGAATAGGTCGGTAGTTGGGGGGCGGTCAATAACATCACTGGCCCTCCCCAGCGCGGCTAGTCTCGATGCGCTGTTGGATCCAGGTATCGACCTCGGACTCGAGCCAGGCTACCGCTCTGCCGTTCGCCGTCAGTCGGATGGGACGCGGGAAGGTGCCGGCATGAATGAGCCGGTGGAGGGTGGTATTGGATATGCCGCAGCGTTGCAGTACCTCGGGACGACGAATCAGAGTAGGGGGTTGGGTGCTCTCGGTCATGCTTGGTTCCTCTCGGATTGTTTTACATGACCAAGGTTAGAAAGGGGGCGCTCAGAGAAATACGGGTCGCCTGTACAGGAAAAGGGGGTTTCTGCGCGGACGATTTACTTTCGGGGAGGTCTGCCGCCTCTCACTGCATACTCTGGGGCGACCAAGCGAATAGCTTCTTTGATCTTGCCGAGAGACCTAGGCCATTTTCTGACAGACTCATCGCGCATTGCCTCGCGCTCCTTTTCCTCATCTTTGATCATGCTTTGTACCTGCGCCGCTACATCGCTGATGCGAAGTTCTTGAGTGTGATCCTGCCCCCATATCCTGGCAGCCCGCTCTCGCATCCACTGGCGGCCGCGCTCCCGCTCGGCCTCAACGCTCAATGGTCCGGCCTGCCGCCGTATTTCTGCGATGAAATGCCGTGTCATCTCAGCATGACTCTCCCTGCTTGGCATGGTCAGCTTCCCGTAGAAGTAACCCAGCATTAGCAGAATATGGCCATTGCTAAGTGGCTCCAGCTCTTGCTCGGTAGCGGCCTTCTGTATCCGTCGTATCAGCCATATGCAATGTGTGGCGATGTCTTCCTCATTGGATCCAGCCATCTGGCTAAGCTCGGCTGTCATCTGGTTCAACAAGTCGCGGCCATGAGACATCTCGACGCGATCATCGCCATAGGTCAGCATCAGGTCGTCAGCCTGTGGCTTCGGTGGGGGGGGTTCCATCTCGCCAGCAATCAGGCCGTGGCTACGACGCTGGGTGTGTTCAGAGATGTAGAGGCTGTACTCCAGCTCGTCATCGGACATAGCGCTACTCCTCGCGCACTCCAGGAAAAGGATAGGCTGGCGGGCATGGTGGAGTGGCCATGCTTTCGGGTGATCGGCCTAGTCATCCAACAGGGGCGGCGCTCGCCGCTAGTCTTAGGTGCCGGCGCGGATCGGCACCACGTTGTCGGCACCTTCACGAAGGGCGTCCAGGTAGTCGGCCCAGCTCTGCAACATCTCTTTCCGCTGCTCCAGGTGGGTGGTCCGGTTGTAGGCGCGGCCGTTGCTGTCCTTCACCGCGTGCGCCAACTGCTGCTCGATGTAGTGCTCTGGATAGTGCAGGCGCTCGGCCAGGATCGTGCGAGCCATGGCCCTGAAGCCATGGGCCGTCATCTCGCCCTTGAAGCCCATCCGGTCGAGCGCGGCCTTGATCGTGGCGTTACTCATCGGGCGCTTGCTGCTGCGGATGCTGGGGAAGACAAACTCGGTTCGCCCGGTCAGGCCCTGCAGGTCGCGCAGGATCGTCACCGCTTGGTGGGGCAGGGGGATAATCAGGGGCTGCCCGGTCTTGCTGGCCTCAAAGGTCCAGGTGTAGGCCTCCAAGTCGATGTCGGCCCAGCGGGCCTGGCGTAGCTCGCCGGGGCGAGTGAAGACCAGGGGCGCCAGCTTCAGCGCTGCGATGGTGGTGGGCTGGCCGCCGTAGCCATCGATAGCACGGAGCAGCTCGGCCACCTCCTTGGGGTCGGTCAAAGCAGCGTAGTGTTTGGTTTTGCTGGGCCGCAGGGCGCCGCGAAGGTCCGGGGTTGGGTCGCGCTCCACCCGGCCGGTAGAGATTCCGTACCGGAAGACCTGGCCGCACAGTGCTTTCACTCGATGCGCGGTCTCGATATGGCCGCGGTCCTCAATGCGGCGCAAGCAACCCAGTAGTTCGGGCGCGGTGACCTCGGAGATGGGGCGCATACCGACTATCGGAAAGGCATCACGCTCCAAGCGGCGCTTGTTGCGCTGGTAGTGCTCAGGGACCACCTCATGCTGGTGTACCTTCTCCAGCCACTCGACGGCCACGACCTTGAACGTGTTACCAGCAGTCTGCTCCCCCTGTTGGCGAGCGAGACGCTTTGCGGTGCTGGGGTCGATGCCCTGGGCAAGCTGGCGCTTGGCCTCGTCGCGGGTTCCTCGTGCCCTTACCAGCGATACATCCGGGTAGACGCCTATGGCCAGCCGCTTCTCCTTGCCGGCGTGGCGGTACTTCATGCGCCAGTATTTGCTCCCGCTCGGTGAGACCTCCAGGTAGAGGCCACCTCCATCGGCCATCCTGAATATCTTGTCCCTGGGCTTGGCCATCTTCACGGCGGTGGCGGACAGCTTGTTGGTCTGGCGACTCATGGGGCACCTCGGGCTGGTGATAGCCTCATGCCCCCGTACGGCTGTGTCGGATGCCCCCAAGTGTGGGGGCAGGCCGTTGGCCAGGCAGGCGCCGGCTGGCGCGGGTTCTGACGGAGTTGGGGGCATCAGGTAGTTGGCTTCGACGCTGTGCCCCCAGATATGCCCCCTAAGGCGGGGGCATGTCAAGGAAAGCCATGGAACGTCCAGACACAAGAAAGGGGCCCGAAGGCCCCTGTCATGCGGTTTCTGGAGTGGTGTGGAACCTCCTGAAACCTAGGTTTGGTGGAGGCGGCGGGAATTGAACCCGCGTCCGCCGGTACTCGCTCTTCGGCTCTACATGCTTAGGTCCGTTTTTTGATTTAACGCAGCTGGCTCCAACGGGCAGGATCCAGCAACGCGATTCCTCAAAGGTTTAGCGATTGGCGTGAGGACGCCGTCAACCGCGATCCCATCATCTTTAGCTCATATCCCCTCCGCGATGAATGGGCACATCGCTTTGGGGCCGGGCTAGAAGCTAACAGCTATTAAGCTGCCAGCGCGCCCTGAGCGTAGTTGTCGTCGTTTGCGACTATTTGGTCGTGATGTTGGATTTACGAGATACATCACGCTCTCGGCATGCACCTAGGAGGTTGTCACCGGCGTCGAAGCCATGTCGCCCCCGTAGCAGGCCCATCATATCAGCATGGGCAGTACTGTGACACCTGTTTGCAGGGTGGGTTCCATCGTTGCGCGAGACATCGATTCCCCCCTGCGCCTCGTCAGGCCTTGGTCTGTTCCCGCATGATGCGGCCCTTCTGGCGCTGCCAATCCCGGTCCTTCTCGGTGGCGCGCTTGTCGTGGAGCTTCTTGCCGGTCACCAGGGCCAGCTCGCACTTCACCTTGTTGCCTTTCCAGTAGAGCTTCAGCGGCACGCAGGTGTGCCCCTTCTCCTGGGTGCGCGAGAAGATCTTGGCGATCTCCTTGCGGTGCAGCAGCAGCTTGCGGGTGCGGGTGGGGTCGGCGAGCACATGGGTGCTGGCGGTGTTGAGCGGCATGATGTGACAGCCCAGCAGCCACGCCTCCGCATCCTTGATCAGGATGTAGGTGTCGGTGAGCTGTGCCTTGCCGGCGCGAAGGCTCTTCACTTCCCAGCCGGCCAGAACCAGTCCCGCCTCGAAGGTCTCGTCGATGTGATACTCGAAACGTGCCTTCTTGTTCTGGGCGATGGTGCTGCTGCCTGGGCCCTTGCCCTTGGCTTTCTTGTTGGCCATGGTACCTCGTATCGTGTTCGGCCTTTGGCTAGCTCCCCTTCGATATGGGGGGAAGCGTGATACCATTCAAGGCGTGAAATAACCGCTCATGATACGCCCTGGGCACTGTGAAGTCAGCGGAGAGCTCCATGCCAACGGTCAATCGTTCCGCCCTGGTGCGGCACACTCCTCGGAACATGTTCGAACTGGTCAATGACTTTGAGCGCTATCCGGAGTTCCTGCCGGGTTGCCGTCGTGCTCGGCTGCTCGAACGCGACGATTCGCACCTGATCGGCGAAATGACCCTGGGCCGGGCCGGCATCGAGCAGAGCTTCACTACCCGCAACGACCTGATCGAGCCCGAGCGCATCGAGATGTCGCTGGTGAGCGGTCCCTTCAAGCGTCTGCGCGGCCGCTGGCTGTTCCTGCCCATGGGCGAGGACTCCTGCAAGGTCAGCCTGGAGCTCGAGTTCGAATTTGCCAATCGCCTGCTCGGCATGGCTTTCGGCAAGCTGTTCCAGCAGGTGGCCGGGCAGCTGGTGGACTCCTTCACGCGCCGGGCCGATGACGTCTATGGCCGCTAGCGAAGGGCGTCTCCACGTCGAAGTGGCCTTTGCACTGCCCGCGAGGCAGCGCATCGTGGAGCTGGAGGTGGCCCAGGGCACCACGGTGCGCCAGGCCGTGACCCAGGCCGAACTGGCCAGGCATTTCCCCGAGGTGGCGCCCGACATCTTCGAGCGGGGCGACCTGGGCATCTTCGGCAAGCCGGTCCGCGACCCTGACACGCAAGTGCTGCGGGAAGGGGATCGGGTCGAAGTCTACCGCCCGCTGGAGATCGACCCCAAGGCGGCACGTGCCGAGCGCGCGGCACGCACTCGGCAGTAGCCTGACTCCATTTCCCCGGGCCCCGCTTAGAGTTCCAGCGGCTCTGACGTGGCCGGTTCGCCACCGCGCGGGAGGGTGCCCCCTGCATCCGGGGCGGAGCGAGGCGCGGCTTCCGGCTGGGTCTCCGGCAGCTCTCCCATGGGGCTGGCGCCATCGACGGCTGGGCCAACGTCGTCCTGGGTGCGGAGCTGGATATCCTCGGACAGGTCGCCTCGCTGATTGATATCGACCAGGCGGTCGTTGGCAAAGGTCAGCGTCACGCGGCGCTGCTGGACACCGCCATACGCCTTGTCGAGGCGGAAGATGTAGTCCCACTGGTTGGCGTCGAAAGGCGCTTCCAGCAGCGGGCTCCCCATGACACCCACGACCTGGTCGCGGCTCATGCCGGGCTGCAGCTGCTCGACCATGCCCTCGGTAATGTAATTTCCCTGGGCCAGGTCGCGCTTGTACACACAGCCACTGATCAGAGTCAGGGCGAGGATAAGGGTGGCGGTCTTGATCAGCTTTTGCATTTGGGTCCGTTCTTCACTATCGTGGATTCGGTCGATCATACCCGACCCTACCTGATACTGCGAAGAGCGAACATGGCCGACCAGAACCATGAACTGCGCAAGGCGGGCCTCAAGGTCACCTTGCCCCGCGTGAAGATCCTGCAGATCCTCGAGAATGCCACGGGTCAGCACCACCTGAGCGCCGAGGATGTCTACAAGTCACTGCTTGAAGCCGGCGAGGATGTGGGCCTGGCCACCGTCTATCGTGTGCTGACCCAGTTCGAGTCGGCCGGCTTGGTGGTGCGCCACAATTTCGATGGCGGCCACGCCGTGTTCGAGATTTCCCAGGAAGAGCACCATGATCACATGGTGTGTCTGGATAGCGGTGAAATCATCGAGTTCTTCGACGAGACCATCGAGCGCCGCCAGAAAGAGATCGCCGAAGAGCATGGCTTCGAGCTCGTCGATCACGCCCTGGTGCTCTACGTGCGCCCCCGCGGCGCCGTCTGATCCGCCGGCAAGGCCCACCAGTGTCCCGGACATAGCCTGGCCGCTTTGGCGCGCTTGATAGCGACCCCGCTCCGCAAGGTGCGGGGTCGCTGTCGTCTGTGACGGTGGAGTTTCGTCTGTGACGGTGGATCGTGCTTAGCGGATAGTGCCCAGAGAGTGGCGCTCAGTGGTGTGCGTTCTGCTGGCTGGCGTCGAGCATCTCCCGGGCATGGGCCAGGGTGCGGTCGGAGAGGTTCACGCCGCCCAGCATGCGTGCCAGCTCGCTTACCCGTCCGGCCTCGTCGAGCAGCGCCATGCGTGTCTGAGTGGAGTTGCGCTTGGCCTGCTTTTCGATATGCAGGTGGTGGTGGGCCTGGGCCGCCACCTGGGGCAGGTGGGTCACGGTCATGACCTGTCCGCCGGTACCAAGCCGCCGCAGCAGCTGGCCGACGATCTCGGCGGTGGCGCCCGAGACGCCGACATCCACCTCGTCGAAGATCAGGCTGGGAATGGTCGAGTGGCGTGCCGCCACCACCTGAATCGCCAGGCTGATGCGCGACAGCTCACCGCCGGAGGCCACCTTGGAGAGCGGGCGAGGCGGCTGGCCGGGATTGGCGCTGATCAGGAAGCGAATGCCCTCCAGGCCATCGGCGGCAGGCACCTCGCGGGGCTGTACCTCGACCTCGAAGCGCGCCTTGCCCATGGCCAGGAAGGCCAATTGCTCCTGTACCGCCTTGCCGAACCGGGTAGCCGCCTTCTGTCTCGCCTCGCTGACGCTGCGGGCTCGCTGCCGCCAGGTGTCGCGCAGGGCCTCCACCTCGGCGCGCAGTGCTTCCAGGTCGTGCTCGCCGCCTTCGAGGCTCTCCAGCTCGGCCTGCAGCCGCCGGTGCAGGGCGGGCAGCTCTTCGGGCATGACGTGATGCTTGCGAGCGATACGGTGGACTTCGCTCAGCCGCGACTCCACCCAGGCCAGCTGTTCGGGGTTCAGCTCCGTGGTATCGACGAAGCGGTGCAGCTCACGGGCGGCCTCCTCGATCTGGATGCGTGCCTCGCCCAGCATGCCAAGCGCCTCGGCCAGCCCCCCCTGGGCATGCCCCGGCAGCACGCCGAGGCGGCTGGTTGCCTGATGCAGCAGCGATAGCGCGCCGCCCTCGTCGCTGTCGCAACAGTCGGCGRCGAACTGGGCCTCGCGCAGGGTCTCCTCGGCATGGGCGAGCTGCTCCTGTTCGCGTTCCAGGCTCGCCAGCTCGTCACCCCCCAGGGCCAGGCTCTCCAGCTCCTCGACCTGGTAACGCAGGAGCTGCCGCCGTGCCTGCACTTCGTCACCGCTCTCGGCCAGCCGCTTGAGCCGCCGGCGGGTGGCCTGCCAGCTTCGGAAGGTCTCGGTCAGTTCGGCCACTTCCGAGCGCTGGCCGGCGAAGTCGTCGAGCAGGCGCAGGTGGGTTTCCTCACGCAGCAGTGCCTGATGGGCGTGCTGGCCGTGGATTTCCACCAGATGCTCGCCCAGCGCCTTGAGGTCGGCGATGGTGGCCGGCTGGCCATTGATCCACGCCTTGGAGCGCCCCCCTGCGGTGACGACCCGCCGCAGCAGGCAGTCATCGACGGGCAGCTCGCGCTCCTCCAGCCAGGCTCGGGCRTTGGGCAGTGCGGCGATATCGAAGCGGGCGCTGAGGTCGGCCCGCTCGCAGCATGGCGAATGCTGCCGGCGTCGGCGCGTTCGCCCAGACAGAGTCCCAGGGCGCCGAGCAGGATCGACTTCCCGGCCCCGGTTTCGCCGGTAATGGCGGTCATGCCGCCGGCAAGTTCCAGGTCGAGGCGTTCGACGATGGCGTAGTCACGAATGGCAAGCTGGGTCAGCATCTTTCCTCCGGTGCCTTGGCTCTCGTTCGCCTTGGCTGTCGATAGCACCTCGCGATAGCACTTCGCGATAGTCGGTCGCGTCAGCGCGTCTCGATAGCTGGCCTGAGCGATAGGCTGGATATCCATACACCTTTATTGAGTTTTTATACAGTAGAACACCACCTCTCTCAATGCACGCGTCAATTCCTTGGGTGTTTTATCTTGAGATTTTGGCCATGGCCCCCATATAGGCGGCAGATTGCGATGCTATCGCCAACCCGAATCCTGTTCGGCCCGCGGGGCCGATACACCGTTTCAGGAGATGTTCATGGCTAAAGAATCCCAGACCCCGCTGGACGACGAACTGGCAAGGCGCGAAGAAGAGGCTGAGCCCCAGCAGCAGCCGGTGGAGGGCGAGCTGGAAGATGCCGCCATCGAGTCGGCCGACGAGGCCGAGGCCCTGGTCGAGCCGGCCGAAGTGGGCGACAACCCCGAGGCCGAGATGCTGGCCGCCCAGGTCGAGGAACTGGAGCAGAGCCTGGCCGAAGCGAAGGACCAGGTGCTGCGCACGGCTGCCGAGGCACAGAACGTGCGCCGACGCGCCGAGCAGGAGGCCGAGAAGGCGCGGAAGTTTGCCCTCGAGAAGTTCGTCAAGGAGCTGCTGCCGGTGGTCGACAGTCTCGAGAAGGCACTGGAGGCCATGGGCGAGGAAGCCAGCGAGGCCCACCGCGAGGGGGTGGCCATGACGCTGAAGATGCAGCACGACGTGCTGGGCAAGTTCGGCGTCGAGTCGGTAGACCCGCAGGGCGAACCCTTCGACCCGCAGTACCATGAGGCCATGGCCATGGTGCCCAACCCGAGCTCGAGCCCAACAGCGTGATGGAAGTGATGCAGAAGGGCTACCTGCTCAACGGCCGCCTGGTGCGCCCGGCCATGGTGGTGGTCAGTCAGGCCGCCGGCTGAGTTAGCGCATCGGAAACGGGGGCAGGACTTGAAAAACCAGACACTGCCCCCCAGATAGACGACAACCCCGCGGCAAGCGCCGCAGAGACGAATTCAAGCAACGACTTTTCGAGGATTTCCTATGGGACGCATCATCGGTATTGACCTGGGGACCACCAACTCCTGTGTGGCCGTGCTCGACGGCGACAGTGCCAAGGTGATCGAGAACGCCGAAGGGACTCGCACCACGCCTTCCATCATCGCCTACACCGATGATGGCGAGATCCTGGTGGGGCAGTCGGCCAAGCGCCAGGCGGTCACCAACCCCGAGAACACCCTGTACGCCATCAAGCGCCTGATCGGCCGTCGCTTCAAGGACGACGTCGTCCAGAAGGACATCAAGATGGTGCCCTATGGCATCGTCGAGGCCGACAATGGCGACGCCTGGGTGGAAGTGAAGGGCAAGAAACTGGCTCCGCCGCAGGTCAGCGCCGAAGTGCTGAAGAAGATGAAGAAGACAGCGGAAGACTACCTGGGTGAGGAAGTCACCGAGGCGGTCATCACCGTGCCGGCCTACTTCAACGACAGCCAGCGCCAGGCCACCAAGGATGCCGGCCGCATCGCCGGCCTCGAGGTCAAGCGCATCATCAACGAGCCCACGGCGGCGGCCCTGGCCTACGGCATGGACAAGGCGCGCGGCGACAAGACCATCGCGGTCTATGACCTGGGCGGTGGTACCTTCGATATCTCCATCATCGAGGTAGCCGATGTCGACGGCGAGACCCAGTTCGAAGTGCTGGCCACCAATGGTGACACCTTCCTGGGTGGCGAAGACTTCGACATGCACCTGATCAACTATCTGGTGGATCAGTTCAAGTCCGACAGCGGCATCGACCTCTCCGGCGACAACCTGGCCATGCAGCGCCTCAAGGAAGCCGCCGAGAAGGCCAAGATCGAGCTCTCCAGCGCCCAGCAGACCGACGTCAACCTGCCCTACATCACCGCCGACAACACCGGTCCCAAGCACCTGAACGTCAAGGTGACCCGGGCCAAGCTGGAGTCGCTGGTGGAAGACCTGGTCCAGCACTCGCTGGGGCCGTGCAAGACCGCGCTGGCCGATGCCGGCCTGTCCGCTTCCGAGATCGACGACGTGATCCTGGTGGGCGGCCAGACCCGCATGCCCATGGTGCAGAAGAAGGTCGCCGACTTCTTCGGCAAGGAAGCGCGCAAGGACGTCAACCCGGATGAGGCCGTGGCCGTGGGTGCGGCGATCCAGGGCGGCGTGCTGGGCGGCGACGTCAAGGACGTGCTGCTGCTCGACGTGACCCCGCTGACCCTGGGCATCGAGACCCTGGGCGGCGTGATGACCCCGCTGATCGAGAAGAACACCACCATCCCGACCAAGAAGACCCAGACCTTCTCGACCGCGGATGACAACCAGACCGCCGTGACCATCCACGTGCTGCAAGGCGAGCGCAAGCAGGCGGGCGGCAACAAGTCGCTGGGTCGCTTCGACCTGGCCGACATCCCGCCGGCGCCCCGCGGCGTGCCGCAGATCGAGGTCGCCTTCGATCTCGACGCCAACGGCATCCTCAACGTGTCCGCCAAGGACAAGGCCACCGGCAAGGAGCAGTCGATCGTCATCAAGGCCTCCAGCGGCTTGACCGACGACGAGATCGAGCAGATGGTTCGCGACGCCGAGGCCCACGCCGACGAGGACAAGAAGTTCGAGGAGCTGGTGCAGCTGCGCAACCAGGCCGACGGCATGATCCACGCCGCCCGCAAGACGGTTCAGGAGGCCGGCGAGCACGCCAGCGACGAGGAAAAGGAGGCCATCGAGAGCGCCGCCCAGGAGCTCGAGGAGGCCATCAAGGGGGATGACAAGGACGACATCCAGGCCAAGCTCGACAAGCTGACCGAAGCCTCCGGCAACCTGGCTCAGAAGATGTACGCAGCCCAGGCCGAGGCGGCCCAGCAGGGTGGCGGTGAAGGCGGCGAAGACGCCGGCAAGCCGGACGAGGACGTGGTCGACGCGGAATACGAAGAAGTCAACGACGACCAGAAGAAGCCGTAATCGTCGAGGGTATGCCACGGCCGACGGCAGCGCGGGGGGATGACTCCCGCGTTGCCGTTTCCGCGGATCAGGCGATAACTGCCTAGACCAGGAGGCGCATGGACCCATGTCCAAACGCGATTATTACGAAGTGCTCGGCGTCGAGCGCGGGGCCGACACGAAAGAGATCAAGAAGGCCTACCGACGCCTGGCACAGAAATACCATCCGGACCGCAACCCGGATGACGAAAGCTCGGCCGAGCGTTTTCGGGAGGTCTCCGAAGCCTACGAGATCCTGAGCGACAGCGAGAAGCGTGCCGCCTATGACCAGTTCGGCCATGCCGGCGTCGACGGCCAGGCCGGCGGCTTCGGTGGCGGCGGCTTCGGTGGTGGCGCGGGGGCCGGTGGCTTCAGCGACATCTTCGGCGACGTCTTCGGCGACATCTTCGGCGGTGGCGGCGGTCGGCGCAGCCCTCACGCGCCCCAGCGCGGTAGCGACCTGCGCTACAACCTGGAGCTCGACCTGGAGAGTGCGGTTTCCGGCACCACCGTCGATATCCGCGTGCCGCGCCACATCGAGTGCGACCGCTGCGACGGCCAGGGCGCCGAGCCGGGTTCCAGCAAGGAGACTTGCCCCACCTGTAACGGGCATGGCCAGGTGCGCATGCAGCAGGGCTTCTTCGCCGTGCAGCAGACCTGCCCCACTTGCCACGGCAGCGGCGTGCACATCAAGGTGCCCTGCCACAAGTGCCACGGCGAGGGCCGAGTGCGCGAGACCCGCACCCTGTCGGTGAAAATCCCCGCAGGTGTGGATACCGGCGATCGCATTCGCCTCAACGGCGAGGGCGAGTCCGGCATCAACGGCGGCCCGCCCGGCGATCTCTACGTCCAGGTGGCGATCAAGTCGCATCATATCTTCCAGCGCGACGGCAAGCACCTGCACTGCGAGGTGCCGATCAACTTCATCGACGCCGCCCTGGGCGGCGAGCTGGAAGTGCCGACGCTGGACGGTCGGGTCAAGCTCAAGATCCCGGCCGAAACCCAGACCGGCCGGCTGTTCCGCCTGCGTGGCAAGGGCGTCAAGCCGGTGCGCGGCGGCCCTCCCGGCGACCTGCTGTGCAAGGTGGTGGTCGAGACCCCGGTCAACCTCAACGAAGAGCAGAAGGAGCTGCTGCGCCAGCTCCAGGAGAGCCTGGGGGGCACCAACAGCGCCCACCACTCGCCCAAGAAGAGCGGCTTCTTCGACGGCGTGAAGAGGTTCTTCGAGGATATGAAGCCGTAACACTGCAGGCTGTGCTGTAATGAGACCCTGGCCTCCGCAAGGAGCCGGGGTCTTGTCGTGTTCAGGAAGGCGGAATTAACGTTGCAGATTGGCCAGGCGCCATTCCAGTGCCTCCGTGGCCGGATGCCATTGCGAGTCGCGTGGCAGTATCAGGGGCTTTCCGTCCAGTTCGCAGAGCCAGCGATTGTCAGGGACCAGGGCGTCGATGGCAGGGCTTAAATGCCAGTGATAGTCGGGGCCGGGGGCAATCAGGTGGTTGTCCATGGCCCAATGCAGGTTGGGAGTGAGTGCCAGGCCGTTCGTCGGATGGTCGTCCTGACTTTCGGCGAAGGGGACCAGGTGTGCAGCCTCGACCAGGTAGCGGTAGTCGGGAGTAATGTAGCGCAGCCGGCTCGCGGAGCAGCGGTAATCGTAGGCCTCCAGCACCAGGGAGCGGAAGGCAGCGGAGCGTGCCTGAAGCTGACTGGGTTCGTGTATTCCTTCTGTAAGCTTTTCGGGGTTCTTTTCGTATTCGCCGCTTGAAAAAGCCAGGTCAAGGTAGTCGTGAAGCGCTTGCTGTGCGGCTGGGGAGTGCCCAAAGTATTGGCTTATCACTACGGCAGCGGCTTCAAAAGCCAAAGGCTTATCCTGTGCTGCGCGAAAAAGTGCGCTATCCAGGTTGGCGGTAACAAAGCGGTGCTCGATATCACTCATCGACTTTGGCTGGCCGAGCTGTTTGGCGTGCGTTCTAATCGAGTCGTGGAATACCGGTGCCCATAGGGGGCCTGTCGGCCCTGCAGCCGATGATAGGTGCCATAACGGTAACCATGGGTTGGCCTTGCGTCGCTCGCCGGTTGCGATTTCGTAGAGCTCGCAGTAACGCGATACCAGTCGAGTATCGATAGGGATTCGGTTTGAGGCGATATGACCCGCCTGGATCTCACAAATCAGCGCGAGAATTAGGCACGGCTTATTGGCGGCCGGCGCACCACTGCTGTGGCCCACTCGTAGCCGTGTCAGGCACTTGAGGGTCGGGTTCATGCCGTCTCTCTTTTTCGCATTGTAAGCGGATGGTCAAGCCTATCACGTCGAGTCCATGGTCCGTTTTGTCGAACACGGCGTTCGCCAGGCTCTGGGCTGGCATTGTCTGCCTGGATCGTCCTAATCTAGGCGTTCAATCGAAAACGAAGGGAGGTCGCCATGCCGATGTCGCGAACGGAAATCGCCACCGGGTCAGCGGCGAAGCTGATGAACCGGCTGTGCAAGCACTGGGCCCACAAGCTGGAGGTGGTGCAGGGCGAGTCCGAGAGCCGGGTGGTGTTCGAGGAGGGCTCCTGCCTGATGCAGGCCGGGCCGGACAAGCTGGTGGTGGCCCTCGAGGCATTGGAGGAGGAGGGCCTCGACCGCCTGGAGGGTGTGCTGGATGCCCACCTTCAGCGCATGGCGGGTGACGAGGAGCTGGTCATCGTCTGGGAAAATTGAACGCAACGGCGTCGCCCCGGGCCGCCCACCTGGGCATGCTGCTGTGGGCGGTGCTGGTAGGGCTGTCGTTTCCCGCCGTCGAGCTGATGAGCCAGCTGCCGCCACTGTCGCTCACCGCGCTGCGCTTCGCCATCGCCTGCGCCGGGCTATGGTGGCTGGCGCGACGTGCCGCCGATTTCCTGCCCTCCTGGCGGCTGCTCCCCCTCTATAGCCTGATGGGGCTCTGCCTGGCTGGCTTCTTCGGCGCCATGTTCTGGGCGGCGCACCATGCCACCGCGCTCTCCATGTCGACGCTCTATGTCACTGTGCCGCTGCTGGCCTTCCTGCTGGGGCTCGGCTTTCGCGTCGAGCGGCTGACCTGGCAGCTGCCGGCGATTCTCGCACTGGGCGCCATGGGGGCCTTGGGGCTGGCCGTTGCCGAGTCGATGGGGCATGGCGAAGGGCTCCAGTTCGGTATCGGCGAGGCGGTGTTCTTCCTGGGTTGTGTCTCCTCGGCGCTCTACCCGGTGCTGAGCAAGTGGGGGCTCGCCCATGGCTGGCTGCCGGAGGCGGCCTCGGTGCGTACCTTCTGGAGTCTGGGGCTGGGCGGGGTATGGATCGGCCTGCTGGGGCTGGCGATAGAGCCCGTCGCCGAGCTTGCGTCGATGCGCTGGCAGGACCTTCTGCTGGTGACCTACCTGGGGCTGTTCTCCAGCGCCCTCACCTTCTGGCTGATGCAGCGGGCCACCTCGGCACTGACCCCCGGTGCCGTCACCGCCTACGGCTACCTGGTGCCCTTCGTCTCCATGCTGCTGCTGTTCGTCCAGGCGCCGGCGCTGATCGGCTGGCACTGGCTGCCGGGCAGCCTGCTGGTGCTGACGGCCATCGCGCTGCTGCTGCGCAACGGTCGCAGCGAAGCGCCGTCATGAGCCACTGGGCCGCGGCGGTTCGCTGCCGGGTGTCGTCCCGCCAGGCGGGAAGTTCTGTTTGACGTATAACGCGGCGCGTAATATCGTGGTGAAATGATCGAGTCCTTTGCTTGCAAGCGAGCGCAGCGACTTTTCGAGGGAGCGGGGTGCGCCAACGCATTTCGCCCCTTCCGGCGCCAGGCTGAGCGTAAGCTGCAGCTGCTGGATTCGGCGGCCACGCTGGATTTCTTGCGCTCGCCACCCGGCAACCGTCTAGAGGCGCTACGCGGTGACAGGCAGGGGCAGTACAGCATTCGTATCAACGGTCAGTGGAGAATCTGCTTTCGCTTCGAGAACGGCGCCGCTTTCGATGTCGAAATCGTGGATTATCACTGACCTCTGTCGAGCAGGAGTTGCCATCATGATCAAGAACGGCATGCGGCCTATCCACCCAGGCGAGGTGCTGCGGGAGGACTATCTGGAGCCGCTGGGGATGAGCGTCAACGCCCTGGCGCGTGAGCTGCGCGTGCCCTCGACCCGGTTGCACGAGATCGTCAAGGAGCGCCGCGCGATTTCGGCGGATACGGCCCTGCGTCTGGCGCGTTATTTCGGTGGTGATGCCCAGTCGTGGCTGAACCTTCAGGCAGCGCATGACCTCAAGAGAGTCGAGCTCGACCATGGTGAGGAGATCGAGCGCAGCGTATCGCCGCGAGATGCGGCCTGAGGCTCTGGTATACTCCACGCCATTCCCAATGCCATGACAGTTCAGGAGTCCGCATGACCCGTATCGCCATCGTCGGTGTCGCCGGCCGCATGGGCCGCACCCTGGTCAACGCCGTGCAGCAGGACGCCGGAGCCACCCTGGCCGGCGGTATCGTCGAGCCGGGCAGTTCGCTGGCCGGTGCCGATATCGGCGAGCTGGCGGGTGTCGGCAGGCTGGGCGTGACCGCAGTGGACTCGCTCGACGCCATCGTCGAGGACTTCGACGTGCTGATCGACTTCACCAGCCCTCAGGTCACACTGTCCAACCTGGCGTTCTGCGCCAAGCATGGCAAGCGGATCGTCATCGGTACCACCGGCCTCGACGACGAGGAGCTGGCCACCCTCGACGCCTACCGGGACAGGATGCCGCTGGTCTTCGCGCCCAACATGAGCGTCGGGGTGAATCTCACGCTGAAGCTGCTCGAGACGGCGGCCCGGGCGCTGGGCGACGAGGGCTACGATATCGAGGTGATCGAGGCGCACCATCGCCACAAGGTGGACGCCCCCTCGGGCACCGCGCTGAAAATGGGCGAGGTGGTGGCCGAAAGCCTCGGGCGTACGCTCAAGGAGCACGGGGTCTTCGCCCGGGAGGGTCAGTGCGGGCCGCGCACGGACAAGGAGATCGGCTTCGCCACGGTGCGCGCCGGGGATATCGTCGGCGAGCATACGGTGATGTTCGCCACCGAGGGCGAGCGCATCGAGATCACCCACAAGGCGAGCAGCCGCATGACCTTCGCCAAGGGGGCGGTGCGGGCGGCGCGCTGGGTGGCCGACCAGCCCAATGGGCGGTATGACATGCAGGACGTGCTGGGTTTGTGAATATCAGGTGATTCGCCACCAACATAGGCAACACCGCCGGGAGGCTTGCAGCCTCCAGTCGCGAGCTAAAGCTGCTCCGACAGTGTGGCCATGAGAACCCTTGGCATTGCATGCCAGTCTGCGATGAGCCAAATGTAGCGCCGAAGATTGGACTTGCAGCGCCTCCTCTTCGGCCGCCCCCGGCGCCCCTCACTGGCGACTTCGCTTATACGTCGCCAGGGGTGGTCGAAGAGAGGAGAATCCTGTAAAATCTCTAAAATTTTGGCCGGGCGCCTGAAAACAGCAGTCATCACTGCGCGCTTGTTGCGTTGGCCAGCCCCCGATGAATATGACAACAAGCGGGATGAAACCGGTTTTTCTATCGGCTTCGTCCCGCTTTTTTACGAGCCGAATCTGTCGCAGTGACGATAGCCGCGGAGCCTGCGCCCCTCAGGCTCCCACCAGCATGGGAGGACCTTGTCTTGAACAGCCCCGCATTGAACAAACCCGCGATACTGGCCCTGGAAGATGGCAGTCTCTTTCACGGTACGGCCATCGGTGCCGATGGACAGACCAGCGGTGAGGTGGTGTTCAATACGGCCATGACCGGCTATCAGGAAATCCTCACCGATCCCTCCTATACCCGGCAGATCGTCACCCTGA